>JAAZOA010000257.1 GCA_012798055.1 Syntrophomonadaceae bacterium
CGCCAGATACCTCAACATAGTGCTCTGATCCATCTCCGGCCCCGGCTTGGTATTCACCAGCGGTACTATTCCCAGCAATTTGATGTTCATAAAACCATGCCCCTGGCAGTAGCGGTCCAGACCGAACATATGGATTCCTGGAGCTAACTTCACCCGTGCTTTCCACACAAAACCGGGATGATCTACATTGACATAGTGAACCGCCTCGAAGGGCAACCAGGGCTTGTGAGGTGCGGTTCGCATCCGGCCAGACTGAAGCAGTTTTACCCGGTGGATCCTGTCCTGGCCTATGACCCCAGAGCGTCGCAGCCACTGCTTGACACAGTCCGGCAGGCCCTCCAGCTCGGATTCCTGTACCGTACCGGGTCCATCTTCGGGAACACCGCTGAAGAGCTCCCGGGCCTTCGCCAAAGCCCTGGCTTCCCAGCGTTGCTGCGCGATCAGCACTATCAACAGGCCAAACAGTATCAGACCTGCCACCCCCACCAAAAATCCTGCCATCATATCAGGCATCTATGTCCTCTCCTATCCCCGGCGATTTACCAGCCCGCATATTAACGTATGTGTCCTCTCTCGTTTGTTTGCTCTTCGGCTCCGTTGGGCAGAGTCATGTCCTGCTTTTGGATCAGGTTCAGACAGGCATTGACTACATCGGGATCATAAAGCCGGCCGGCATTGTCCTTAATCTCGGCCAGGGCTTGCTCCAAACCCGGTGCGACCCGATAAGGCCGATGGGAAACCATGGCCTCCACCACATCGGCAACGGCCAGGATCCTTGCCTCCAGCAATATCTTTTGACCGCTGAGGCCCCGGGGATATCCAGAGCCGTCCCAGCGTTCGTGGTGCTGGAGGATAATCTCCGCGATCGGCCCTTCGAAAGGAATGCTTTTTACTATGTCATATCCGGCGCTGGGGTGGGTTTTAACGAAGAGCATCTCTATGTCCGAAAGCCGGCTGGATTTGCTCAAGATGTCGATAGGGACATAGAGCTGGCCAATATTATGCATGGTAGCCGCAACGCGGATATCTTCTACGATTTTTTCCGCCAGACCCATTTCTTTAGCGATGGCAGTGGCCAGGGCGGCGACCCGGCGCTGATGCCCGGAGGTGAATTGATCTCTTTTCTCCGTGGTCACTGCCAGCGCACTCACGGTGCCGCTGAAGATAGCTTCCAGGCGCTCATGGCTTTTTTTCAAATCTTCTTCGGCTTCCTTGCGCTCGGTAATGTCGCGGACTGACTCGATCGCGCCCACAATTTCTCCCTTGGTATCGAAAAGAGGCGCAGCCCGACCCCACAGGATCCGCTCCCGCCCCTTGAGTTTGCCGGTTTTGGTTTCCGTATAGAGCACATTGCCCTGCCGTTTGATATAGAGATAATGCTGGGCTATGTCCACCTGGGGATCTATCACCATATCGATCAGAATCGGTCGTCTCATGCCATAAAAAGGGATAGCATGTTCATAATTGTCTTTACCCACCATGTCTTTGGCCGGGTATCCGGTCAGGTCGACCATTTCCCGGTTCCAGTAGATGATCCGGCCTTGCTTGTCGATGACCATGGTGGCGTCAGGCAGGGATTCAATTACATCCGCCATGCGGCGCTGTGATTCCCGGAGCTGGGCATCGGTCCGCTTGAGCTCGGTAATGTCTTCTATCAGCAATATCTCCCCCGCAATTTCCCCCTTCTCATACCAGGGGGAGGTCCTGGCGATTACATATAATTCTCCCCCGTCACGGCTTTTGATCGGCAGTTCCCAATTGCTCTTCCCGCCTCCCGCTATGCGGGCCTTCAGTCGCTCCCGGATACGTTTTTTATGACGATCGATAGCCAGGTCGACAACGTTGAGAGTGGACAAGTTTTCAGGGCCCACCCCGATCAGCTCCATCAGGTCACGGTGCATATATAATACTCGTCCTTCCCGGTCATATATGCAAAATGAACCATTAACCAGGTCGAAGGCGGCAGCTAGCTGTTCTATCCCCAATTCCCCTGGTCTGAGGGATGCCCGGTTCTGTTTCCCGGCGGCGGAATCATCTGCTGACATCGATCTACCTCCTCAAATAGCCTTAACCGCTAAACACTTCTTTCCCACTGGGCCAGCAACAGATCGGCACTGATCGCCATAAGCGCCACCGGAACCGCCCCCTGCAGTATGAGAGCCGGATTATCCCGCACCAATCCCGCGATTATTGGAGCCCCCAGGCCGCCGGCTCCGAAAGCAGCGCCAACCGTAGCCGTGCCAATGTTGATGATAACTGAGGTCCTTATCCCGGCAATAATAGCATTCAGGGCCAAAGGCACTTCAACCCGCTTCAGAATTTGGATGGGGCTCATTCCTAAACCCCGGGCAGCTTCGATCACCTCAGGCGATACATTCTCCAAACCGGCAATGGTGTTCTTGAACACGGGGAGAATGCCGTACAAGAACAAAGCCAGGATGGTAGGTCTGTAACCGAAGCCCACCGCCGGCACCGCCAGGGCGATAACCGCCACGGGAGGAAAGGTCTGGGCTATAGCCGAAATATAATGGGCTGTCTCCAGGTATTCCCGACCATGGGGCCGGGTAACATATATGCCCAGCCCTATTCCCAGGGCAACCGCAATCAGGCTTGATAATCCCACCAGAAGCAGGTGTTCTTGCAGCAACTGCAGCAAGGAGGTACCGGGGTAAGTGGTAGCGGTTATGCCCGGGAAGGCTTGTTTAGCCCAATTATCCCATACTTCCGGCAACATTGCCATGGCCAGCAATGCTCCGGTGCAAACCAGGATGATCACCCACTCCTGCACACGCCTGCTCACCTGGTTAACCCCGATCCCCATTTTCCCCGGCCCTGATCAGGCGGCTCGCGAAATGAGCGATATCTTCCAGTTGGATCTCCCCCAGGAAGCGGTTTGCGGAATCCAGAACCGGTACTCTGAGGATCCCCTGGTCCAACATGGTAGCCAGGGCTTCACTAAGGCTGGCTTCCTGCTTGACCGCTATGAGAGTCGGGTCCACTGCGGTCATCTGCTGGGCTGCTGATCGCCCCGGGGACAAGGGACTGCTTAGCCAACCCTGTAAATGGTGTTCTTCATCGGTAATCCAGACATAAGGGTTGTTGGCCAGATAGGTTTCGATCTCCTGGCCTTGTGATTGCAACCTGAATGATATGGCTGGCTGCCAAAAG
>JAAZOA010000258.1 GCA_012798055.1 Syntrophomonadaceae bacterium
GCTGGGGGATCTGCAGTTAAGGAGACTGAAAGAAGCGGTATTCCGGGTTTATGCCTTTGTCCCGGCTTACAAAGCGAAATTCGATGCGCTGGGGATAAAACCCGATGATGTCAATAGCCTGGAAGACCTGCATCGCCTTCCCTTCACCACCAAACAGGACCTGCGTGATAATTATCCCTTCGGATTGTTTTCGGTTCCCATGTCGGATGTAGTGCGGATCCACTCTTCTTCCGGAACCACTGGCAAACCCACCGTAGTAGGCTACACCAGGCGCGACATCGACATATGGAGTGATCTAATGGCCCGGGCTCTGACCAGCGCTGGTGCCACCCGCAGATCGGTGGTGCAGGTATCCTATGGCTATGGATTATTTACCGGAGGCCTCGGAGCTCATTACTGGGCTGAGAGGATCGGAGCCTCGGTGATACCAACATCAGGAGGTAATACTGCCCGTCAGATCATGCTCATGCAGGACTTCGGGTCCACTTTGCTGGCCTGCACCCCTTCCTATGCGCTTTTCATGGCCGAGGTCATGCATGAAATGGGGGTCAAGCCGGGGGATCTGAATTTGAAAGCCGGCGTATTTGGGGCTGAACCCTGGTCGGAAAACATGCGCAAGGAAATAGAGAGAAAACTGAAAATCAAGGCTTACGATATATACGGTTTGAGTGAGATCATGGGGCCGGGAGTGGCCATTGAATGCCCGTATAAAAACGGATTGCATATCGCCGAAGACCATTTCCTGGTGGAGGTAATAGATCCGATTACAGAACAGGTGCTCCCGGATGGAGAACAAGGGGAACTGGTGATCACCGCTATGACCAAAGAAGCCTTGCCGTTGATAAGATATAGGACCCGGGACCTGACCACTTTGAACCGGGAGCCATGTAAATGCGGGCGGACCCATGTGCGTATGCAGAAGGTCCTGGGCCGGTCCGATGACATGGTGATCATCCGCGGTGTAAATGTCTTCCCGTCCATGGTGGAACATGTGCTGTTGAACATTCCCGGCGTAGAGCCGCACTATGTGCTGGTAGTTGACCGCATCGACAATCTTGACCAGCTCGAGGTCCAGGTAGAGGTTTCGGAGAATATCTTCAGTGACGAGATCAGGAAGCTGGAGAGCCTGGGGCAAAGGATTTACAAGGAACTGGAAAGCGCCCTGGGTGTAGCGGTCAAAGTGAGACTGGTTGAGCCCAAGACCATTGCCCGCAGTGAAGGTAAAGCCCAAAGAGTGATCGACAAGAGAAAAATTTAGGGAGGGAATTATATGGCCAAACAAATTTCCGTCTTTTTAGAGAACAAATCGGGGCGTTTAGCTCACGTGACCCGGGTGCTGGGTGATGCCGGGATTAATATCCGGGCCCTTTCCATAGCCGACACCTCAGATTTCGGAATACTCCGGCTCATAGTCAACGATCCGGTCAAGGCCCACAAAATATTGAAAGAAGCAGGATTTACGGTTAGCGAGACCGAAGTAATAGCTGTGCGCATGCCGGATTCTCCGGGAGGTTTGGCAGCGGTTTTGGACCAGATGTCGGAAGAAAACCTCAACATCGAGTATCTCTATGCTTTCCTGGGCATGAGCGGCGGAGATGCACTGGTTATTTTTAAGGTGGAGGACATCAAGAAAGCCAAAGTGGCTTTCAAGAAAAAAGGCATAAAATTCGTTGAAGAACAGGAGCTCTATCAACTTTAAGGGGTAACGGTAGAGGACCATCAGAGGCTCTGGTATGGACCGGGGGCCAGGAGAAGATTTGCTAAAAAGGGATGAATGCCGGACATGGATGGGATTATCTATGTTCACTGTGACACAGGGTAAAATTGCGGGTCGGAACTGCTATTAACCGCGGAGGTTATTGGCAAGGCCGACCCACCTTCTTTTTAAGCGGATGCTCAACTAGCCTGGGAAATATTGAACCGGGAACATAGCTCCGGGATACGGTGACCCCAGTTGCTGCCGTAATCCGGCCCCCTTAGCCTAAAAAGAAAGATAATATTTTCACAAAGAAGGTATATGCTTTTTGCGACTCGAATAAAAGTGGAGAGAAGTGGAGCGATGTGGAGTAAAAACCCACTATTCCAGCGCAAGGAGCCAAGCCGATGTTTTTGGGAGAATATCAGCATTCCTTGGATTCCAAGGGAAGAATAATCATACCGGCCAAGCTGCGCGAGGAACTGGGGAACAGATTCATCGCTACCAA
>JAAZOA010000259.1 GCA_012798055.1 Syntrophomonadaceae bacterium
ACCATCCAGATGGAGACGGCAGTTGGTGTTGCCAAAGTTCGTGCTGCTGATTTTGAAAAACAAAATATATCAATCCCGCTGATTCCATCCCGACTTTCGGCTGCCGCCCTGCCAGCCGATCCTTTCGCTCAGCCGTCAAGCCTTCCAGTTGATCCATTTATCGCCCATCATTTCCAGCTTATTATCCGCTTGAAAACTATCGGGGCCAGCTTGATCAGCGCTTTACAATAAAAAGCCATAATCGATCTGATATTTTTTCGCGGGGAATCATTGCATAATATATCCAGCCCGGGTTAGAATAAATCTAATAGTCAATAAAGGTCAAAGAGGTCTGAGCCATGAAAAAACGTCTAGCAGATGGTATAGAACAATACATCAAAGCCTTGATAGCCAGGAGCGAACAGCGGCAGATAGAGATACAGAGGTCTGAATTAGCTGAGACGTTCGGCTGTGCGCCCTCCCAGGTCACGTATGTGTTAGGCACTCGTTTTACCAGCGCTCACGGGTACAGGACCGAGAGCCATAGGGGCGGAAGGGGCTTTATCCGGATCAAGGAATTCGGGCGGGAAGAGGAAATGCCCGCTGGGCAGGAGATATTGCTGGATTATCTGGATAATCTCTTTAAGCAACGATATCTGAGTGAAAGGGAAGCCCACCTGCTGCGCTACATGGTAATGGAGATCGCAGTGGAACTGCCCAGGGAATATGAAAGGCAGGTCCACAACGATATAGCTGCAGCCCTGGAGCGTTTCTTCCAGGTTGAGGAGAAAAGAGAAGGAGGTATATGACGTGTTATGTGACGATTGTCATGAAAAACCAGCCAGTGTGCATGTGATTCAGGTTTTCAACGGGCAGAAGAGCGAGAGTCACCTTTGCCAGGATTGCGCAGCCCAGAAGAGCGGATTAGGCCTGGACAATAATTATAAATTTACCATACCCAGCCTGCTGGGGGGCATGTTTGGCGCGGTTCAAAGCCTACAGGACCAACCGGCTCGGACCAGGCCCAGTGTATGCCCAAACTGCGGCATGAGTTTTAAGGACATACGCAGGCTGGGAAAACTGGGCTGCAGTGAATGTTATCGGACTTACCGAGATGAACTGGAGGCGACCCTGCGCAGAATACACGGCAACAGCCGGCATCTGGGGAAAATACCAGTACGGGGCGGACACAAGGTAGTGCTCAAGAGACAGATCAATGACCTGAAAAGCAGTCTCCTGGAAGCAGTGCGGGATGAACAATATGAACGGGCAGCCGAAATCAGGGATCAGCTCAAGGAGATGGAACGCCAGCTGTCCGATGGGGGTAAATAGAGATGAGTGTATATGACATTTTGAACAGCAGTTTCATCAAGTGGATGGATGTGCCGGAAGGAGACCGGGACATCGTGATCAGCAGCCGGGTCAGGCTGGCCAGGAACCTGGGCGAGATACCCTTCCCGCATCTGCTGGACCAGATAACCGGGAGCAAAAGCCTGGAATTGATCAGCCATGCCTGGAAGAATACTCCTGGCCCCTTGTTGGCGGATATGGACATGATTGCTCTCGATCAGCTGAGTCCCCTGGACAGACAGATTTTAACCGAAAAACACCTGAGCTCTCCCCAGCATGCTGATGCAACCTGTGCTTACCGGGCCATCCTGGTCAACCATGACGGCTCATTGGCAGCCATGGTCAATGAGGAGGACCACCTGCGCATGCAATGCCTCTTGCCAGGGATAAGACTGAGGGAGTGTTATGCAACGGCCCAGGCTCTGGATGATGAGTTCGAGTACAATTTGGATTATGCTTTCGATGAAGAAAGAGGTTACCTGACTGCCTGTCCCACTAATGTGGGCACTGGTTTGCGGGCTTCAGTCATGGTCCACCTGCCGGCTATGCAGATGAGCGGCCAGTTAAACCATGTTCTGCAGAATATCGGACAGCTGGGCATGGCGGTTCGCGGACTCTACGGTGAAGGGAGCCAGCCGGTAGGGAACTTCTACCAGATTTCCAACCAGGTGACCCTGGGACAGACCGAGGAAGATATCTGCACTTATCTGCAGACCGTGACCGAACAGATTGTGGAACAAGAGGGTTTATTGCGGGAGCGGCTTAAAACCGACCTCAAATATCAATTGGAGGACAAGATAGGACGAGCCTATGGCATACTCTGCAACGCACGGGTAATAGCATCCGATGAGGCACTGAGCCTTCTTTCCGACGTACGCCTGGGAGTTGACCTGGGCATATTGACAGGGATCAGCTTACTAGCCTTGAATGAACTGATGGTAGCCATACGGCCGGCCCACTTGCAGAAATTGGGGGGGCGGGAGATGGATGCCATCGAGAGGGACATTAAGAGGGCGGAAGTTATCCAGGCGAAAATGACCAGCGTGAAGTAAGCACAACCATCATTTTGGAGGAGGATTGGCTTTATATGTTTAGAAAATTTACCCAGCGGGCTCGCAATATCGTGATCCACGCCCAGGAGGAGGCTCGGGACCTGGGACATCCGGCCATCGGTACGGAGCACATCCTGCTGGGACTGCTGCGTGAAGGCGAGGGTGTGGGCGCCAGGGCTTTGATCAGTTTGGGCATAGACCTGGCCAATGTGCGGGAAGAGGTTAAACGCATAATCGGCCAGGAAGAAATCAAACGGGAGGACGCAGCCGGGGATCTGCCTATAACCCCCAGGGTCAAGAAGGTCTTCAACCTGGCTTTTGAAGAAGCGCGTTTACAGGGGGTCAACTACGTGGGAACGGAACACCTGCTCCTGGCCCTGATCAGGGAGGAAGAAGGGCTGGCCAGCCAGGTTCTGCTATCCATGGGGGTCAAGCTGGAAAGCCTGCGTGAACAAGTGCTTTTGTTGCTGGGAGCCGAGTCTTCAAGCCTAATGGAGCATGAACCGCCTGAACCTATGGCGGCTAGCAATCAAGTTCCTGGCCATAAAGGGAGAAAGGCAAGGAGCAAGACTCCTACCCTTGACGCTTACAGCCGGGACCTCAC
>JAAZOA010000260.1 GCA_012798055.1 Syntrophomonadaceae bacterium
AACACCATCGAGCAGATCTTGCACCTTTCCCTGGCTTATCCCCATACTGGTATATTGTTCGGAGCGCCGACTCCCACCGGGAAAAAGACAGGCCGCAAATTGCACAATTCAGCCCTGTTGGTTTATCAGGGAGAAATCCTGCTTAACCAGCATAAAACCTTAATCCCCAACTATGATGTTTTTGATGAAGCCCGCTATTTCGACCCAGCTGACCGCGTTCAGGTCGTGGCCTTCAAAGGACAACGGTTGGGGATAACCATCTGCGAGGACATCTGGAATGAACCCGACCTCTGGAAAGGCGCAGTCAGCTATGAGGCCGATCCTTTGTCAGACCTGGCCGGGCAGGGCATGGATCTGCTGGTCAATATTTCGGCTTCCCCGTATTTCCTCAATAAGGAAGCAGTCAGGTATCGGCTTATGAACAAACACGCCCGTGACTTTGGGGTGCCTGTCATATACCTGAATCAGGTCGGAGCTAATGATGAATTGATATTTGATGGACAGAGCATGCTTGTGGACCGGCAAGGAGAACTGGTTGCTTTGCTGCCAGCCTTTGAAGAAAGTATTTATCTGGTGGAAACCGAAGCCAAAGGCCGCGCCGGCAGCTACCCGGTTTATGAAGAGATGCAGCATTTGGATCAGGCTCTGACCCTGGGGATACGCGACTATTTCCGCAAGACCGGATTCAGACAGGCTATATTGGGTCTGTCCGGAGGAATAGATTCAGCTCTTACTGCCTGTCTGGCTGTTCAGGCTCTGGGCAAGGAGAATGTACTGGGGGTAGCTATGCCATCCTTGTATTCGTCAGCCGGAAGTATCGAGGATGCCCGGCAACTGGCGATAAACCTGGACATAGATTTCAAACTGATCCCCATCACGGACATTTTCAATTCCTATTTGGATACTATGCAGCCTCATTTCGCGGGCCTCCCCGCCGACATCACCGAGGAAAACATCCAGGCCCGCATCCGAGGCACTATCCTCATGGCCCTGGCCAACAAATTCAATGCCATGGTCCTCTCCACCGGCAACAAGAGCGAGATTGCCGTGGGCTATTGTACTCTATACGGGGATATGTGCGGGGGGCTCAGTGTTCTGGCAGACGTTCCCAAGACCATGGTCTATGAGCTGTCCCGCTACATCAACCGGTTGCAGGAGATAATCCCGCGTTCCAGTATAGAAAAGCCACCTTCAGCCGAATTGAAACCCGGCCAGGTCGACCAGGATACCCTCCCGCCTTACCCCGTCCTGGACAAGATCCTGGACTACTATATCGAGGAGAATTACTCGGCTGAGCAGATTGTCGCGCAAGGCTTTGATGCGGATACAGTACGCTGGGTATTGCAGACTGTGAACCGCAATGAATACAAGCGCCGCCAGGCGGCTCCCGGCCTTAAAGTCAGCACCCGTGCTTTCGGCGCCGGCCGGCGGATGCCCATAGCAGCCAGATACGAAATCTAAACTCGGGTCCATGAATTAAACAGATATGTTCGACTCTAGCTTCCCTTCACATCGCGTTTGCTGTGGAGGGATGTTTTTTTATATCAAAAATTTGGTAATTGAATCGTAATAGGACAATTAATGCAATAAAGAAATCATTTACAAAGTAAGGGAAAATTTGTAATATTCAATAAACGGCGGCAGCAAAGATAGTCGGCTAAAAACGATCGTGTAATGAGATAAGATGCAACGGGCAAGGTCAGGCAGTGTGTTCAGAAAGGGTGGCGAAAAGATGGAGAACGGACCCCGTAATGCTTTAACCCCGGACCATGAAAATTTGATCCCCAGACCATTGGCAAACGCATACAGTCAAGCATATAAAAACCAGAATACCTGGAGCAAGCGGCTGAGAGCCGATGCGAAGATCGGTAGATCATTGGGCGAAGCCGGTATCAACTCGCAAGCGGCTTTGAATGCATGGCTGGACCAAATGGATGAGGATATTCACCTAAATTTGAATGAATTCGAGGCGGATTCAGATGCCTTGAAGCTAATTCCCGCTAGGGTTTTGAAGCTCAACAAGGTGATCCCCCTGGACGTTGTGGAAGACAAGTTGTTCATTGCCATTAGCTACCCATATGAGCAGCGGCTGATTGATGAAATAAGCATGGCTTCCGGTTTACAGGTTATCGCGCTACCAGCCTATGAGCACCAGATCGGGGTTGTCATGAAAAAGATCATGGCAAGGGATTTACGCCCCCAGGTCGATAAAGTCCTGCAAGAGTTTATGCAAGGGGACTCCGCTTCCCCGCAGGCTGAGCCCAGGAATGCAGCCAGCAGCAGCAAGGAAGATGCCCCGGTGGTCCGCTTGATTAACATTATCCTGAACCAGGCCGTATTGGATGAATGCAGTGATATCCATATCGATGTAGCGGCACAACAGGTCAGGGTAAGATTCCGCATCGATGGCAGTCTAAGCGATTTCCTGGTTTTCCCCCTTAAATTCCATGCTGTCATGGTATCAAGGATAAAGGTGATGGCCGGTTTGGACATTGCGGAAAAAAGGATTCCTCAGGATGGTCGTTTTCGCTTGGCGGTTTGGGATAGGGAGGTCGATTTCCGGGTAGCGACATTGCCCACCACCGGCGGCGAAAAAGTAGTAATCAGAATTCTTGATAAAACCAACGTTCTAACGGGACTGGAAAATTTGGGATTAAGTCAGTCCAATCTTGATTTGGTGAAGCGATCACTACAGAGACCGCACGGGATGCTCCTGGTTACCGGTTCAACTGGTTCGGGGAAAACGACCACCTTGTACAACATACTGGGCACCATGGACAGGAAAGCCCAAAATATAGTGACTCTGGAGGATCCTGTCGAATATTCGATGCCGGGGATCAACCAAGTCCAGGTCAATAACAAAGCCGGTTTGACTTTTGCTGAAGGCTTGGGGTCCATCCTGAGGCAAGATCCAGACGTCATCATGCTGGGAGAGATAAGGGATTGCCGCACTGCCAGCTTAGCGGTGCAAGCATCGCTTACCGGACACTTGGTCCTATCAACC
>JAAZOA010000261.1 GCA_012798055.1 Syntrophomonadaceae bacterium
CATTGCCGTAAACAGTCTGGATATTGCCATAATCTCGCCACCTCTTCCAATAGATTTATTTAATACAAGTTTTGCTCTGCAACGATCTCAGCTATCTGAATCGCGTTGGTAGCCGCACCTTTCCTGATCTGGTCAGCTGCCACCCAAATCGCCAAACCATTATCCACCGATATGTCCCGGCGGATCCGGCCCACAAAAACTTGGTCTTTATCCGAGGTATACAGGGGCATGGGATATATGCCGGCCAGGGGATCATCCTGCACCACCACTCCAGGAGCAGAGGCCAGTATCTCCCGGGCCTGGGCGGCACTCAGCGGTTTCTCGGTCTCCAGGTTGATCGATTCCGAATGGCTCCTGAAAACGGGTACCCTGACCGCAGTAGGGGCGATTTTCAGCTCCGGGGCATGCATGATTTTCCGGGTCTCCCAGACCATCTTCATCTCTTCCCTGGTGTAATTCTCATCCACGAAAACATCTATATGGGGGATGAGGTTGAAGGCAATGGGGTGCTGGAAAACCACGGGTTTTACCTCCCGTTTATCCAAATAGGCCCGGGCATGTTCTTCCAGTTCATCCAGTCCGGCCTTGCCAGCCCCGGAAACGGCCTGATAGGTCGATACCACCACCCGTTTCAGCCCGGCTGCCAGGTGGAGCGTATTGATGGCCACAACCATGATTATCGTCGAACAATTGGGATTGGCTATTATACCTTTATGGTTGGCTATATCGCCGGGGTTGACTTCCGGCACCACCAGGGGAACGCCCTCCTGCAATCGAAAAGCATAGCTGTTGTCGATCACGACACAGTTGTTTTCCGCCGCCATAGGCGCCAGAGCCAGGCTGACGTCATTGCCGACTGCAAACAAGGCAAGATCTGACTGGGCAAATGCTGCGGGCTCGACCTCTCTCACCGTCAAGGTCTCGCCCTTAAATTTTATTTTGGTGCCGGCCTCCCGGGGATCAGCCAAACACAACATTTCTTCGACTGCAAAATTCCTCTCCTCCAGTACTTTGAGCATCTCCTGCCCCACTGCGCCAGTCGCTCCCACGACCGCTATTCTGAGTCCTTGTGCCACATCTAAACCTCCTAAGCTGCCTAATCCGGGTGATTTTATCCTCATATTCTAGCACACATATACCGGCTGGGACAATGTTTGGCCGCCAGGAATTCCGCTGCTACTGCCGCCCTGCCCGGCGCAGCGTAAAAACGCCAAAGAAAAAGAGCGCCCCGCGCCCTTTCTCACCTGCCGGACCTGGAGCTACAGCAGCTTCTCCAGGCCGTATATCAGCCCCTGGGTCTCAACTATCTTCTTGACTGTCATTACCACTCCCGGCATAAAACCCTTGCGGTCATATGAATCGTGCCTGATGGTTAGGCTCTGTCCTACGCCGCCGAAGATCACTTCCTGGTGGGCGATAAATCCGGGCAACCTGACGCTGTGAACACTTACACCGCCTAATTCTGCTCCCCTGGCACCTGCTACCTTCTCAACCGCCAAATCGTTACGGACCGGCTGGCGGCTGCGCGCTGCCGCGATCAATTCCGCCGTCTTGATGGAGGTGCCCGATGGGGAGTCCAATTTCTGGTCATGATGCATCTCGATAATCTCAACATCCGGCAGATAGCAGGCTACCTCCGCGGCTAACTTCATCATCAGGACCGCGCCGATGGCGAAATTGGGTATCACCGCGACTCCGATCCCCTTGTCCAGGGCTATCTGTTCCAGCTGCTTGAGCTGTGCTTCACTCAGGCCAGTGGTCCCGACCACGCAGTTGATCCCCCGACCCAGGGCGGTGGCCACGTTTTGATAAACCGAAGCGGGAGCGGTGAAATCGATCATGACATCCGGCTTCAGATCCAGAAGCTGGTCCAAATCAGTCATTACCGGCAACGATATTCCCTGGCCCAGGTCAATACCCAGGTCTCCTACCCCGCCCCGCACATCCATCAATCCGATCAGCTGCAGATCCCCATCATTATGTACCGCACGAACTGTTTCGACTCCCATTTTCCCAAGGGCGCCACATACCACTACCTTGATCTTGTCCGTCATGATCCGACCTCCCCTCTTGCTTATGCACTATTCTTATATATTTTCGGGGCTGAGTCAAGGAATGTTCCAGGCTCCGGCAGATGACCCGATCGATGTGTCCCTAACCCGGCAACTATTGTATAATAAGTAGGGAATTTTTTCATCAAGGAGCGCCTCATGCCATTTGACGGTCTGACTATCCGGGCAGTGACCCGGCAACTGAATCAGGAGCTGGGTGATGCCAGGATAGACAAGATCCATCACCCGGAAAGAGATGAACTGATCTTCTCCCTGCGCTCTCCCCGGATCGGAAGTGCCAGGCTGGTCTTATCAGCCAATCCGCGCTGGGCGCGTATGCACATCAGCACCGAAAAAAAGGCCAATCCCAGCCAGCCCTCCGCCTTCTGCATGCTGCTGCGCAAATACCTGGAGGGAGCCAAGATCAAAGGCATTGAGCAGATAGGAATGGAGCGGGTGGTCTATATCCGGCTCGAAGCCCTCAATGATTTCCGGGAGTGGCAGGAGAAACTGCTGGTCTGCGAGTTCATGGGCCGCCACTCCAATATTATCCTGGTCAATCCGGAGAATAACCTGATCATCGATGCCATCAAAAAAGTGGGCAGTGAAGTCAGTTCCTTCCGGGAGATCCTGACCGGGCGTGAATATGTACCCCCTCCCGGGCAGGGCAAGCTCGATCCCCAGCAAGCCGGCAGCCAGGAATTTGCGGCGGCCATGTGGGCACAGCCCGACCATACCGATATGGCCACAGCCTTGTTCAACGTTTTCACAGGGGTGAGCCCCTATACCGCCCGGCATATCTGCCGGCTGGCCGGTTTCGATGATACCCAGCCGGTGGACGAATGCGGCGCCCTGGAGCTGGACCGGCTCTATGCCACCACCCGGGACCTGATCCATCATTTGGATGAAGGTGATATGGAACCCTGCGTAAAATATAGGAAGAATTTGGCCCAGGAATTCAGCCCCTTCCAGCCGGCAGCCCTGCCCCGGGGCAGCCAAGTGAAGAAGTTCGCCTCCATGAATGCTGCCTGCGACCACTTTTTTACTCAAAAGCTGGGCCAGCTGCGGTTGGAATCGATGCAGAACAACCTGGTCCGCACTATCAATGAACATCTGCACAAAGCCTATCGCAAGCAGTTCTTGCAGGAAGGGGACCTCCAGGAAGCCAGGGAGAATGAAAAATACAAGTTGTGGGGGGAAATGCTCACTGCATATGCCCATCGCTTCAGGAAGGGTGACACCGAAGCAACTATGCCCTATTTCACCACCGGGGAAGAGATAAAATTGCCGCTGGATCCCCGCTATACTCCGATCCAAAACGCCCAGCGCTATTTTCGCATCTACAACAAGAGCCGGGGGGCCTTGAGGCATCTTAAGCGGCTCATGGCTGAAAACCAGGCCAACATAGACTACCTGGAATCGGTCCTGGTGGCTGTCAAGCAGGCCCAGGAACCCCTGCACATCGAAGAGGTGGTGGATGAGCTGGAGAAGGAGCATTATTTAAAGCCCCGCGCTTCCCGCCCCAAAGCCAAAAAAGCCTCTCTGAAGCCGCGCCGTTTCATGTCCAGTGACGGCCTGCTGATCAGCGTGGGCCGCAACAACCTGCAAAATGACCGTTTGACCCTGCGCGATTCGAACCGTAATGACTTGTGGCTGCATGCCAAAGAAATCCCGGGCACCCATGTGATAATCACCCTGCCCCCTGATATCACCTCTATCGACGCTGTCCCGGACACTACCCTCGAGGAGGCCGCAGCTCTGGCGGCCCATTTCAGCAAAGCCTCCGGTTCTCGCAAGGTTGCCGTGGATTATACCTTCCGCCATAACGTGAAAAAACCCGGCTCAGCCAAGCCAGGAATGGTCGTCTACGATAACTATTGGACGATTCTGGTCGATCCCGCATCACGACGGGTACAGGAGCTGCTGGACTCGGAACTGGCAGCTGATCAAGTCCTCTGATCAAAGTCCCGCAGTTCATCTACCATGCCAGCAAAGAGCTTTTTAAAATCTTCCCGGTTCTTGACCTTTTCAGCGTACATGCGGTTGTCGGCTTCTTTAAAAACCTCCCACATGCTCTGATTGGCATTGGCCTTGACTGCCCATCCCACCGACATGCTGATGGGGATAGGCGGCTCCGATTTGCGGTATTGCTGCAGGTTGTCCCTGATTCGCTGGCAGGCGCTTTCCACCACTTCCTGTGAACAAGTGGGCAGGAGCACCGCGAACTCATCTCCCCCGATGCGGGCCACCACATCGCTCTCCCGGAAACACTTGACCAGCAGATGGGCGGCGGTAGCCAGCAGGTGATCGCCGGCGGCATGGCCGAGATTATCGTTCACCAGTTTGAGGCCATCCAGGTCGCACACCACTATACCCACCGGGTCGAAGCGTCCGCTCTGCAAGCGGATCATCTCTTCCTCGAAATAATCCCGGTTGTATAGGCCGGTAGGCTTGTCGTGCATATTCAAATAGCGCAGCCAGTCTTCCATCTGTTTGCGTTCGGTTATGTCGCGGACTATGACCTGCACCATCTTGCGGCCCTGCAGGGTGATGTTGTTGATGCTCATCTCCACATCGAAGAGGGTCCCGTCACAACGGCACAGCACCATTTCCATCAGCCGGGGCTCTCCCTCCTGCACTTCCCCCTCCTGCATGGCAATCAGCTCGCGGGTCCTGCGGCCGTCC
>JAAZOA010000022.1 GCA_012798055.1 Syntrophomonadaceae bacterium
AGCTTACGTGATCGGCAAACTGGTGGAATCCCGCCCCCGAGCCGGTTGGGGTTGGATAGCTACGGCTATTTTGCTGGGCGACCTGGCGATATACAGCCTGGGCACCTTGCAGCTCTCCCTGGTGGCCCATCTCTCACCCTTAAAATCGATTTTGGTTGGGGTCATCCCTTTTGTGGCCGGGGAGGTTATTAAACTTATAGCCGCCTCCTGGCTGATCCTCAAATTGAGGGGCAAGGTCAGCCTGGGGAATAGGGAGAGGCCATGATCAAGATAACTAATCTATGCCATCTATTTAAAGGTGCTCAGGACCCTACCCTGAAGGACATCAACCTGCAGGTCAGGGAAAGAGAACACCTGGCCTTGATCGGACCCAATGGCTCCGGCAAGACCACCCTGGTCCGCCACCTCAATGCCCTGATCACTCCCCAGAGCGGGGAGGTGGAAATTGACGGCCTGAGTTGCCGAAAAGCCAGCCACCATGCCCAGATCCGGCGTATGGTGGGGATGGTTTTTCAAAATCCGGACAACCAGATTGTGGGCATGACCGTGGAGGAGGATATAGCCTTCGGGCCGGGTAACCTGAACATGAAAGCTGACGAGATCCGCCAGCGGGTCACGGATTCCTTGCAGATGGTAGGCCTGGCTGGTTTTGAGAAGCGCTCACCCTTCGAACTGTCCGGAGGGGAGAAGCAGCTGCTGGCCCTGGCCGGGCTGCTGGCTCTTAATCCCCGCTATATTGTCCTGGATGAGACTACTTCTTCCCTTGATCCCGGTGCCAAAGGGCGGGTGTATGACATGGTCAAGACTCTGCAGGCTCAGGGTATTGGTATCATTCAAGTGACACACAATATGGAGGAAGCCGCCCGGGCTGACCGAGTGGTGCTGATGAAGGGCGGTCTTATCATCGCCGACGGCTCTCCCGCAGAAGTATTGACTGACGTAGACCGGCTCAAAAAGCTGGGCCTAGCGCCACCGCCCATAGTGGAACTGATAAGCAGGCTGAACGTGATGGGCAAGCATGGTATCCCGGCAGTTTTGAGCGTGGATCAGGCGGCTGACTGGTTAAACCGGAAGTTGGCAGGATCAGGGCCGGATTTTAACAATGGTATGAATGGGAGGATATAGGAATTGTACAAGCTGGGCCAGTATGTACCGGCATCTTCCCTGGTACATGAGTGTGATCCCCGGATAAAAATAGTGGCTATGGTACTGCTGAGCCTCTTAATCCTCCGTTTGAACCTTCTGGGGATAGGGCTGGTTTATATACTGGTGCTGGGTCTGGCCCTGCTGGCTCGCATCTCCTGGAGAGATCTATGGGGTGCATCCCGGCCGGTATGGCCATTATTCCTGGCACTGTTCTGCATCTATCTCTTCTTTACCCCGGGCGCGCCCCTGATCCATATTATACCAGACAGGTTTTACATCAGCCAGGAAGGTCTGGCTTCTGGCTCATTGCTGGTAGGACGCTTCTGGCTGCTAATCCTTGCAGCCGAGATGCTCACCATGACTACATCAATTGCAGAGCTCACAGTCGGACTGCAAAAGCTCCTGGAACCTCTGCAGATAATCGGGATTTCCTCCCACAACCTGGCTTTGATGGTTTCCCTGGCATTCAGGTTCCTGCCAGCCCTGCAGATAGAAATGAATCAGATGAGGGATGCCCAGGTCGCTCGCGGAGCCAATTTTGATTCCATGCGAGCCAGGTTAAGAGCCGTGAAGTATATAACCATGCCCTTGGTCTTCAATATAATACGTCGTTCCGAGGAACTGGTCACAGCAATGGAAGCCCGCGGCTACAAGCCCGGGATCCGCAGCTACCTCTACGAACCGGCCCTGGACGGAAAAGACTGCCTGGCCCTCGTCCTAATCGGCTTGGCTGTTTTTGCGGCGTGGTGGGAGAGAACACTGATCATACAGTGAAAGGCCAGTTTTAGCATATAGCTGGCTGGCAATAATTCGCTTCCGGAAAATACATTACATGTGAGCAAACACTTGGTATCATATAGATATGCGGCGAAATGTGTCGAATAAGTGCCAGTTTCGAGGGGGATAGCTGATGAGGCCGAGCAAACGCGAATATTACCTGGAGATCGCCAGGACCGTTGCCAAACGGTCAACCTGCTTGCGCAGGCAGTACGGGGCGGTAATAGTTGTCAACGATCGCATCGTTGCCACCGGATACAATGGTTCTCCGCTGGGGGCGGACAATTGCTGCGATTTGGGGACCTGCAGGCGTGAGGACCTGGGAGTGGCGCAGGGGGAAAGGTACGAGCTGTGTGAAGCCATACATGCGGAAATGAACGCCTGTCTGCACGCCGGCCGTGACGCCTGTGTCGGCGGCACCCTCTACCTGGCAGGTTGGCAGGATGGGGAAGTGATAGAAAAACCGGAACCATGTTCGATGTGTGAGCGGGTGATAAAACAAATGGGGATAGCCGGGGTGATCAGCTGACCGGCAGGCCGTGAAAGAAGTAGCCCGGGCGATATGCTCTTAAGCGTATGGCCCGGGCTAAACTATATGACGAGGGAGCGGTTCTGCCAAGTTACGGGGTGATCTCCAACCGACCGGGTTTTCCTACATTTTCCTTGCCCTGTTGCTGCTCCTGTTCCGACTGAGCTTTGTGCATTGAGCCCTCTTAGTCTGGTGCGTCTGCTGTTAAAAGTAAACCCTTTAGGAACTGACATGCCTCCTTTGATCGTTTTGCCGCTGAAACGGTGCCAGAGTGTCTTGGAAAATCCAGTGTTCCGACTTTTGGTTAACCATTGCTGATTTCTTAGAGGGCTCTGGTATTCTGGTAATATGAGGTATCCTCTGCTTGTTCTGGCTTGCTGGAGACCTTCTTGGCAGAACCGAGCATACTGTCTTTGCCGTCGATGTCATTGATAACCTTGACCAGGCTATCAGGGTCCAGGCGATGTTTCAAAATCAGGGGCAGAATGTGGGTCACATCATTTATGGTAGCATGATCCCTATCCTTGGTTATGCTGTAGAGAACGGCTCCCTGCTGCATAGCTTCCACTGCCCGGATGCTCTCCATGTTATGTTTCACATAGAGCCGAGCGATATAGTTGCGTACGATATCCTGCAGGTCGGTCTGGGTATAACGTTCAGCCCAGCGCAAAAGTATTTGGGTGTACAGCTCATGCTGTTCCAGGTAGCGGATTTCGTCTTCCGGTTTGCACTCGGATGGTCTGGTATGGAAGTTTTCCTTCAGCATCCTGGTTATGACATCTATCGATGTAGGCCGTCCCATATAGCATACCATATCGAACCGATCGGAAAGCTGCCGCCGGATTTCCTCCAGGGCACCGGGGTCTTCATCTGGATTGGAGGCTGCCCAAACTGAAACATTTACTTTCACGCTCACAACCGGGAGGCCGGCTTCCTCGATCTGCACCACGCCGGGTTTGGTGCCCATCAGGTCTAAAAGGATATCTGTGATTTCCGGAGCGGTATCAGCCAGGCGGTTTATCTCATCTATGAACAGGATCCCGCGGTGAGCCTGGGGAATGAGTCCAGGAAGAAGACCTGCCTCGGGATTGCTGTTGTCAGTCAGTTTTCCCAGGTCGATGCTTCCCGCTACGGTGCCCACTTTGGCAGAGTGAGATATCTCTATGAATGGCATCGGGATTTCTTCCGTCCCAATGGCGGCGATCTCCTGGACGGACAGATCCCGATGGTGGGGACAATGGGGATGGGCAGGATCGCAATTGTAAAGGCAGTCTTTGATGCGTGTGATATTCGGCAATATGTCTTTGGCTTTGCGCATAATGGTGGTCTTGCCCGTGCCCCTGAGTCCTTCCGCATGGATGTGCAGGGGTTCACCGGCGATGGTGGACACCATTGACATCCGGATAAGGTCGAACAGTACTTCATTGCCTTCGTAGTGTTCCAGCTGGGCGAAATATTGCAGCATTTCAATGCCTCCTCTCTGCACCGAATAGGGACCTGGCGGTTAAGATCAGATTTTTGGGGTCAAAAAAGGCAGGTCTAATAACCACCCTGCCTCTGATTACTGGTAAAATTCCATTACCTATGTCACTACGGTCCGAATAAGATACAGTCGGTCCGGTCTGGTATTAAGCCAACGCCAGAATGCTGAACAACACCAGGCTCATGACCAAGACAGCAGCTGCTCCGTAGAATACGATCCTGATTGCCAAATAGGCCATATCATCACGGTCCTCATGCTCTACGGGAACAGTTCCGTTCAAAGCCAGTTTCTTAAAGTTGCTAGTCATGATAGTCACCTCCAGTTTAAAAACGCTTATCGACTTTGCTTTGCCTTGTATAATCTATCCGTGCCAGTTTATTTCTTGACCATATATAAAGCAAGTTGCATGCCAAGTCACCAGAAAACATTAATTTACAAAATAATTTCTGTCTAAAGCGCATATAAGTGCCTTTTTCAGCCACGAAAAAAACTCGGCCATAATTAATTATTGTTCAGCCTTTCAAATACTGTTACAATATTGTCATGAAAGTGTTAATAAAATGTATATACGACGCAAAAATGTTACACTAAAGTTACAAAGCGGGTTGGAGGTTGCTCGGTGATGAACAATCAGGTTGAAATCATCAGGATCAAAGAGGAGAATTGCACCAACTGCCACCAGTGTATCGCGGTCTGCCCGATAAAAATATGCAACAACGGCAGCGGTGACGTGGTAAAATTCGACAATAATCTATGTATAGGCTGCGGTAGATGTGTGGAAGCATGCATCAAAAGCCACGGCGGAATCGTGGAAAAGAGCGCCCGCTCCATTATCGATGATACCCCGCAGTTCTTGCAAGACTTGCCCCACCAGGAAATCGTGGCCCTGATCGCACCCTCGGCAACCAGCAATTTCAAGCTGGGCAAGCTGCTCTCAGCCTTGAAAACCCTGGGAATTAAGCAGGTTTATGACGTTTCCCTGGGGGCCGAGATAACCGTGGCCCTCTATCACCAGGCCATTGCGAGCCAAAGTGTGAATCTGCCGCTGATTGCCAGCCCTTGCCCGGCCATTGTCAAGTACATCCAGTTAAAACATCCTGATCTGCTGGGCAATCTCGCCCCTATAGGCAGCCCGGTACACAATTTGGCTGTTTACGTCAAGTCGCTCCACCCCGGGGCGGAACTGCTTTTTATTTCCCCCTGCCTGGAAAAGACCAGGGAGATCCGCAATCAAGGCCTTATCAAATATAATGTGCTCTTCCAGTCGCTGCAGAATGTATTCACAGAATGGGGCATCGACCTGGATATTTTGCCGGACGAGGATTTCGATAATGCCGTCCCGGCAGGTATCGCCACCAATTTTTCGACTCCGGGGGGGCTCAAGGAGTCATACCTATACCATTACCCGGACACCCGGGCCAGTTCCATATACAGGGTAGAGGGAGAGCCGGTTTTCGACCGGTATCTCCGCGAACTGGAGAAAGGCATCCAGAGGGGCGGGGAGCATTTGCCCCTGATAGTCGATGTCTTGAGCTGCGGCAAGGGCTGCAATGCAGGGGTGGGATGCATCAATAAATCTATACAAGCCATCGAATATGAAGTGGCCGTCCGTTCCGAAAGGAGCGTGAGCGACCCGGCGGCCAACCGGGAACTGGACAATTTCCTGGCCGCAATCATCGATAAACTGGATTTCAGCATCAGCAAATACGACGATCTCTCCTACCTGCACCAGTTCGACGTCCCGGATGACCAGGAGTTGGAAGACATTTATAAACGCATGCTCAAAACGGAAGAGATGGATTTCCGTAATTGTGCAGCCTGTGGTTACAACTCCTGCTATTACATGGCGGTTGCCATCCATAACGGCCTCAACAAAGTGCAAAATTGCCACCTCTACCAGGAGAAGGTTCTGCGTCAGGACCAGCAGGCCATTCAGCACATGCACATGGAATTGACCTCGGTTTTCAATGCCATGAATGATGGCTTGATCGTCCTGGACAAGGACGGCCGGGTGTCCCAATCCAATGTAGCTGCCCAGAGGATTACCGGCTATGCCGATGAGGCCATCATCGGCATCCATATCCTGGACCTTTTCAGCGGGAAAGCCCCGTATACAATGAAGCTTCTGGAAACCGGAGAATCATATAAAGACCGGGAGATGATAATCGACGGGGTCAGGGGGAAGATACACGGGACTGCTTCTGGTGAGCCCAGGATCGATGAAAACGGAAAGATAATAGGGGCCACCATCATTATCAGGCCTATAGCCCGGGGGC
>JAAZOA010000262.1 GCA_012798055.1 Syntrophomonadaceae bacterium
TGGTGAATTCCATGGTCTCGATTGGGTATCCTGACGATATATGGACATGCATCTGGGTATCCTGGCGATAGGTGGTAGCATCGATTTTGCCCAGGGTGGTGGTCAACTGGCTGTCGTTCATGGTCGTCATGATCTCCTGGGATGCCGCTGGACTCAGTTTCTCCAGTTCAAGCAGGTACGCAGCCCGGTTCTGTTTCACATCCTGGACCATGGTGGTCAAGCTTTGTTTCATTTCGTCCCGGGCTTGTGCGGTCATACCCAAAGCAGCCATATCCTCACTCGACAAACCATTGAGGAAGTCGTTGAGCACCGCAGCCAGGTCATCTATATGATTAACTGCATAAATGGCGGCTGGTTTGATAACACTCACCAGATCGGCTCCCCTGAGGGTCAGCTTGTACCCGCTGCCGTTCTGGGTAACCAGGCTGCCCTGATAATCCTTGAAGGCATCGTTGACCAGTCCGTCTACCAGGCGCTGCCATACTGCCTGCTGGGTCGAGGATCTCCGGAAGATGTCGCCGCTGAAGACCGGTGATGCGCCCGGCGCCAGCATGGCGTTCAGTTCATCATTGCTGAGGCTTATCCATACCACATCCCCCAGGCTATTCTCCAGTTCCTGTTTTTCAGCCGGGCTGGTGAACATGCCCAGGTAATCGATCAACCCGTCAATTTTACAGTAAAACATGTCGTCTTTGGCTACCAGGGTCAACACCGGGTAACTTGAATTAGTGGAGGTATCGACGATGTTGAAATCATATTGCAACAGATTCTTGGCCAGATCGGCCTTGCCAGTATAGTCGATGCGGTGCTGATTGAGCGCCCTCATCAGGACAGCCTGGTCAAAGGCTCCTTCCCCTTGGGCGACAGCACTGGCCGGTAGTTGGGTCAAAGTTATCCTGACACTGCCGCTGTCAGTATAGACCTTCTGACTGTTGATCTCGGTCATCAGGCCGTAAAATCCTTTTTCGGCGGGACTGCAGCCCCCGAGTATTCCCATGCCCATAATAACCATCATTACGATTGCCAGCAATTTATTCCTCTGCAAACCTCTCTCCTCCTCTTCGCTGAAAAATCATCCTGCTCCAGAGCACAGAATCCCAATATGTAATTAATATACCAGAGTGTGGGTGGGCAGGCAAAATGATTACAAAAGCCCCCATCCCGCTTTCATCCCCAAAACCAGGCTCTGGGCGATTGGTTGAGCACGTATTCGACAAAAGGGCCTGCCGGCTGGTGATGCCGGCAGGCCCTGCTCATCGAAAATATATTACAGCTTATGGCCGCTCTAATGGTAATTCCTTCCCCCGGCGGCAGTGACCGGCACACCCGGTTCCTGGCTGATGCTGGCTTTGACCCCTTCCACCGGCTGCTTGACGATAGACAGGGAAGCTGATGCGTTCCGCAATGGGCCATGAACGCTCCTGGTCTTGCTTTGCCTTTGGGCAGTTTTGGCAGCTTTGCTCTGGACCTGCGAAGCTGACATTGCCGTCCCCGGGCTTCTGCGCACTACGGTAGGCTTCAGGGGCTGGGGAGCCGCGGTTTCAGCAACAGGCATCTCCGCCAGCTTCGCCTTGCCCGATTCAACCGCACTGATGGATATGCCGCGGTGATGCTGGGTATGAGCCCAGTCACCCTGGTTGCCATGCTTCAGCAGACCCCAAAAAGTGACCGGGAACCAGGTCAGACCATAAAATGGGTAGGTGATGTAATAAAGGTAAGCACTGCGGGGAGCCCCTTCCAGCACAAGCCCCAGCATCGGGTAGCAATAACCCAGGATGCCGAATGCCCACCAGAACCAGTTCGGGAACAGATCACCAATAACACTGGCAAAAAGGGGCTGGGGAGATATATAGGCTACCCCGGCCAGGACAAAATTGATAAGCATGATCATGATCAAAATGGGCTGCAGCAAATAGATGGCTCCATCGATGGGATACCATTTCCTCTCCTGGATTCCCTTCTTGATCAGGGGGATGGCGTAGCGGAAGCATACATCCCAATGGCCCTGCAGCCAGCGGGTCCGCTGTCTCCAGGTCTGGGAAAAATACACCGGCTTCTCGTCATAGACCTTGGCCTCGTGGGCCCAGGAGGTCAGGATGCCATTTTTAATGAGCTTCATCGTGAACTCCAGGTCCTCGGTGAGACAGGTTGCACCCCACCCGTATTCCTTGAGCAGGTTGTATTCCAGGCAAACCCCGGTTCCGCCCAGGGCATTGGATAAACCCTTATTGTAGCGGGCCAGCTGCCACATCCGGTTCATGGACCGATAAGCAGTCGCATATGAGGCCGTTACCCAGGAATCGTTAGGATTCTTGGTGTCAAGGTACCCCTGGATGGAACGATAGCCCTTCTTGAGCTTGGAATTCATCTCCAGCAGGAAATTGGAGGAAACCACATTGTCGGCATCGAACAAACAGATAGCATCATATTTCTGCTCTTCCATTTCGAACAGCTTGGCAAACATCCATTCCAGGGCAAAACCCTTGCCCCGTTGGGGTGAAAAGCGCTCACATACTATGACCCCTTCTTCACGGGCCACGGCGGCGGTGTTGTCAGTGCAGTTATCTGCTATTATAAATATATCGAACAACTCGGGCGGGTAATTCAGGTTCTTCAGACTTTCCAGGTGATACTTGATGACCGCTTCTTCGTTGTGGGCGGCCGTTATCAAAGCAAACCTCTTTACCGGATCGAAATCCTTGTCTTCCTTGTGTTTCTTCCACCCTGATACGGATACGTAGTAGTAATAGCATAGAACAACAAAAACAAAAGCTTCTGATAAGGCTACAATAACCGTCAGGGTATTAAATATTAAGCCCTCCAAAACTTACGACCTCTTCTTTCATTAATATTTTGCATACTCTATTGTGCTCCAGTTCAGTAATAGCCGATATATTTTTCTTCAACCTTGTCTACTCTACCAAAAATATTTAGGGTTTTCAAGCTATTTGCTCTGGGAGAGACCGTGCCCCCATATCTATTTGAAACCTATCCTGTCCCAACGGCACCAGCGATCTCATCCATGAAAACCATGAGATCGGAGAGACTGCCGCGCCAATCAGGACAATAGGTAGTGCCGCCCCTGTCTATCATCCGGTCTTCGACCAGATAGGTCTTCATCCCTACCGTGCCAGCCACCAGATCTTCACCGGTGTCGTTGCCTACCATCAGGCACCGGTTTGGTTCAACCCCGATGGTCTCTGCTATTTCCAGGTAATACTGGGGATGGGGTTTGCAGAAATGCATATTTTCATAACTGGTCTTCAGGGCATAAGCAAATCCCCCGATCCCGGCCCATTCCAGCCTGGACTGGATGGCTTGAGAGGGGAATACCGCATTGGTAGCAATCACCACTTTATGACCCCGGCCGATAAGTTTGGCCATCATTTCCGGCACTCCGGCAAAAGGCTGGCTGTGTTTTTGCAGGCGCGGAAAGCCGGTGCGGTAGAATTCCTCGAAAAAAGCCCGCATCTGCTCTTCATCCGCCTCCAGAGAGCGGAAAAAATGCTCCATAAATGTCGCTTCGTTGCTGCTGGCTGGATCAATATCCCGGATCATGACTTCCGTGGATCGTAATATCTGTTCCACTAACTGCCGGGGATCACAGCAACCGGTCTGGGCCGCCATTCTGCCCATTTCTGTGAAATACTGGGGCAGGAACGAATCCATATCGATATCCAGCAGCGTGCCGTCCAGGTCGAACAGGACCGCTTCAAACATTATGTATACCTCACCGGGTGTTCTGGACTCCCATAAATCCCAAAAATTACGGGATTAAAGCTATGCGATGAGCAATCCCTGCCTGGCTGCCTGGGTTCGAAATCGACAGGGCTACCTTATTTTCGCATTTAAACTATAATAACACAAAAACGTGCTGTAAAGAAGTAGGGCCGTTATTGACTATAGCTGAGGGATAGCGTAGACTGAAATGCACGATTAGGAATTAGCCGAAAAATCCGGTTTGCCCTCCCATAGGCAGGGAGAACCGGCGGGGGAAAGGGCCTCGATGGAATTAAGCAGCTCGATGTTGATGGTCGACATCATCCTCAACCTGGACCACTACCTCAACCAAATAATCAATGATTACGGCACCTGGACCTACCTGATACTTTTTGCAGTCATCTTTTGCGAGACCGGGCTGGTCGTCACCCCTTTTTTGCCCGGTGACTCGCTCATATTCATGCTGGGGGCCCTGGCAGCCAGTGGCGAAATCAACCTGGTGGCCATCGGTCTGGTGCTTATCACCGCAGCCATAACCGGCAACGTAGTCAATTACCATGTGGGTCGCTGGATCGGGCCCCGGGTCTTTGCCAGTGAAGAGGTGCGCTTCTTTAACCGGCAACACCTGTTGCGCACCCACGCATTTTATGAAAAACACGGCGGCAAAACCATATTCCTGGCCCGCTTCATTCCCATCATACGAACCTTTGCTCCTTTTGTGGCCGGCATTGGAGGCATGACCTACACCCGCTTCCAGCTTTACAACATCTCCAGCAGCGCTACCTGGGTTTTGCTGTTCCTGGGAGGCGGATACTCCTTCGGCAATATCCCCCTGGTGGAGCAGAATTTCACCCTGGTGGTTTTTGGGATCATCTTCGTTTCCCTTCTGCCCGCCTGCTATGCCTTCTTGAAGCAGAAGCTCGCCAGTAGCCAGATTTGATCAGGGAGGCTCAACATGCCTAGCAAACATGAACCTCGCAGCGCTAAGTCCAAGATTTCCAGACACGAAACCAGGCTCCTGGTATCTCAGGGAGCCCCGCTCATGCAATTCCTGCTGGAGAATTTGCCTGACCAGGACCGGAACAATGTAAA
>JAAZOA010000263.1 GCA_012798055.1 Syntrophomonadaceae bacterium
ACACCCCATAAGAACGCCTCGGCAGCCAGCATAATCGGCGGAGGGCGTATCCCCCGTCCGGGGGAAATCAGTCTGGCCCAAAACGGGGTGTTGTTTTTAGATGAGCTGACGGAATTCAATCGGGATGTGCTCGAAGCACTGCGCCAGCCCCTGGAAGACAAACAGGTCACTATCGCCCGTGCCCATGCCACTTATACCTACCCGGCCGATTTCGCCCTGGTTGGCAGCATGAATCCATGCTTGTGCGGCAATTATGGTTCGGAGCACGAATGCAGCTGCTCGCCGCTGCAAATCCGCCGCTACATAGGCAGGATTTCGGGCCCATTATTGGACCGGATGGATCTGCATGTGGAGGTACCCAGAATCCATTTTGACCAACTGCGGGGCAACCATAGCAGCAAAGGATCAGATGTTATCCGGGAAGAGGTCAGACTTGCACGGGAAGTGCAGGTCCGCCGCTTTGCCGGGCAAAGTTATTCCTTGAATTCGCGGATGAGTCCGGCCGCGGTCAAAAATTACTGCCAGTTGGACCTGGAATCCGAACACATATTAAAACAAGCCTTTAGTAAATTCAAGATGAGCGGACGGGCTTATGACCGCATCCTGAAAGTAGCCCGGACGATTGCTGACCTCGACTTATCAGACAACATAAAACTGCCGCACCTGGCCGAAGCCATCCAGTACCGCAGCTTGGATCATAAATACTGGAACTCCATCTAATCAGGGTTTTGGGGCCATGCAATTCTCATAGTCCCGGGTGAAATTCAAACCGGTTCTCCTTGATCACCTTGACGCAGGCTTCGACAGCATCCCGGTCATAAAGTCTGCCCGCATTTCTTTCAATTTCCTCCAAGGCTTTGTCCACACCCAGAGCGGGCCGGTAGGGACGGTGCGAAGACATAGCTTCAACCACGTCAGCAACTGACAGGATACGGGCTTCCAGCAAGATTTCGTCACCCTTGAGACCGCGGGGATAACCAGATCCATCCATTCTCTCGTGATGCTCAAGGATTATCTCGGCGATAGGCCCCTCGAACGGAATATTCTTTACGATATAATAACCGGCTGCCGGATGGGTCTTTACGAAAAGCTGTTCAATATCGGTTAGCCGGCTGGATTGGCTCAGGATGTCCAGCGGAACATATAGCTTGCCGATATCATGCAGGGTACCGGCGATTTTTATGTCATCGATGACCTTTTCTGTAAGGCCCATCTCCCTGGCAATTTCGCAGGCTAGGGTGGCTACCCGGTGCTGATGCCCTGCGGTGTATTGGTCGCGTTTTTCGGTGGTTACTGCCAGTGCACTCACAGTTCCGCTGAAGATGGCCTCCAAACGTTCATGGCTGCGCTTCAAGTCCTCCTCCGCTTCTTTGCGATCCGTTATATCGCGCACCGACTCAATAGCACCTACGATTTCACCCTTGGTGTCGAACAGAGGGGCAGCCCTGCCCCATAATATCCTGGCCCGGCCTTTGAAGGGGATAGTCTTGGTTTCAGTAAACAGCACATTGCCTTCTTTATGAATATACATGTAATGTTGTTCTATGTTGACCTGGGGATCAATTATCATATCAATTAAAATTGGCCGCCTGATGCCATAAAAAGGCAGAGCATGCTCGTAGTTGCCCCTGCCAACCATGTCTATAGCTGGAAATCCAGTCAATTCCACCATCGCCCGGTTCCAATACATAATCCGTCCCTGCCGGTCTATGACCATGGTGGCATCAGGTAGTGATTCGATGGTATCCGCCAGGCGGCGCTGGGACTCTCTAAGTTCTGCCTCGGCCTGTTTGCGTTCGGTTATATCCTCGATTAAAAGCAACTCGCCTACGATCTGGTTCTGCTGGTGTATGGGGGAGGTCCTGGCGATGACGATGAATTCACTGCCGTCCTCAGCACGGACAGGCATCTCCCAGCTACTCTCTTCCCCTGTGGCCAGCCGGGCTTTCATCCTTTCCCGGATACGTTTTTTGTGGCGATCGATAGCTAAATCGCTGATATGCATTCCTTTCAGGACCCCATCCGAGTATCCCACCAGGTGTCTAAATTTCTGGTTGACGTAAACGATTTGCCCGTCCAGATCATATGCGCAGAACATTCCGTTTACTGAGTCCAGCACGGCTGCCAGTTGGTCTACATCGATCCTGCCGGGTCTCGACTCCTTGCCAGGATGCTTATGGGGCTTCTGTCTTTCTTCGGCCACTGGTAATTCCTCCTACAACTGGTTCGGGATCAATATGTACATTTTTTGCCTCCATACCACCCGAATGGCAATCTATTTTCATGATAGCTTTTTTGCCTATGCACGTCCAGACAAGCCAAAAGGCGGGGAAAATGATATTCTCCCTGCCTGCGCATTTAATCTTTGCTGTAAGACACCGGTCTCCTTTATTCCCTTGGGGCGACAGCAAATAAACGAAAGGGCTCTCCAACTATCTATTTCTCTTCCTTATGCGCCAGACAAAATATACCGGGATGCCGGCCACCAGGAAGCCGGCGATGGTTGCATACCAATTTTGCCTGGAAGTGTCATTTGCCCCGGATGGCTCGAGTTGTCCCGCTGAGGGGGGTATTTGAACGAGGCAGGTGAATGAGCCCGAATGGAGATCGGTAGTGCTTGCTACAAGATTTGGCTGTGTGGGTCTTTCCTGCCCTGATGCGCAGGCAAGCCTGGACACAACCATGCAAAAGATTATAGTAAAAATAAACAGCCATCTCAATAATGGCCCGCTCTGGGAAACATGCGGCAAGACGAATCCTCCCTGCTATAAATCGTATTGTTCATGCAGTTGGTGGCTCCCATCGTCAAATGATTGTATCCAAATATGCCCCCCTGTAGCGGCATATAGTATCTAGGTCCGGGGCGTTCAGTCTCACTGTTTCAATTTCACCCGAGTGTTGGGCTGCAGCGAAACACTTGCATCCTTGACGATCTGGTCTCCTGGCAGTAAACCCTCCGTTATTTCCACGTTCTTACTGTCCTGGAGACCGGTCTTCACCGCCACAAGTCTGATCCGGTTATTGACGATCTGCATCACCTGTTTCTGCCCGTCAGTTGCAGTAATGACGGATTCCCTAGGGACCAGAAGAACACCCTCTTTACCCGCTG
>JAAZOA010000264.1 GCA_012798055.1 Syntrophomonadaceae bacterium
CTCCCCCGGTGGTTACTATGATCAGACTGTGGCTGGGCAAAACATGGATTCGCTGCCCGCCTCGACCTATGGCTGCATATTCCGGGCCCATGTCACCATCCTTCACCCACCATCCGAGTCCGTAATCATCTTCACCGCCGGTTTTAATCTGCAGCTTCACCGAATTTTCCACCCAATCCCCGGGAACCAGCTGCCTGCCTTCCCCCAAACCGCGGTTCTGCCAAAGGTATCCGAGCTTGGCTGCATCCCGCGGCAATAAGTGCAGGTCTCCCCAGCCGCGGTTATACCCCTGGGGATCTGCCGGCCAGATCACTTCTTTGATGCCCAGGGGTTCGAAAAGGTTCTGGCGGGCGTATTCCAGTAGAGATATGCCGGTAGCTTGTTGCATTACTCCAGAAATCATTTGCATGCCGGGGCTTTCATAGACAAATTGAGTGCCTGGTTCCCGTTCCATGGGTCGGTCCAGGGCATATTTCAGCCAGTCCGAACTGTTCCTTATCGCATTCAGTGCGCCTTCATCCTGAGCGAATCCCATGCATTCGAAGCCGGAGACCATTCCAGCCAGAGACCTGACTGTGGCCCGCTCTTTGCGGTCATCCCGGTTGGCGATGGTGCGATCTGGAAAATGACGAGACCGGTTGGTCCAGTTCTAGCTTGCCCTGTTCGGCTGCAATAGCTGCCCGGGTGGTCGTGAAGCTCTTGGTGACTAAAGCTAGGTCGTGGGGCACTGTTCCGTCATAGGGATAGAAATATGCGTCACACACGATCATGCCGTTGCGGATTACCAATAGGCTGTAAATATCGATTTCCCGGGCCCGCATAGTCTGTAAAGCCAGGGCCAATTTGGCGGAATCCATGCCTTGTTCTTCAGGGGTGCAGCTCTCCCATTCCCGGGTAGGCCAACTGGATGTATCCGGAGAAGTCTGAGGGGTCAGGGGCTGAAAGAGAAAATAATATATTACTGCGAAACAGGCTGCGAGAAGCAAGAGCGCTGCCAGAACATACCATTTGCTAGAGCTGGAAGAATTCTTCATAATCCACCTCCATAATTATCCTCGAAACAATAGCTCAGCTAGACCCCGGCATTCACCTTTTCACTGCCGAGTATAGACGAGTTTATTTCACCTGCTCCCGAACCAGCAAACTGGACGACCCGCCGATTATAGGGTAACGGTCAATTCGGCCAACGGTTTGCGAGGCACGTTCTTAGGCGGCTCGGCACAATACCCAGCCACCACGATACTGACCAGGTCCAGTTCCCCTGGTATACCCAGTATTTCTTTGGCTCTGGGGGTGTCGTACAAAGTGAACCACAGGGTATCAACTCCTAGAGCATGGGCGGCCAGGAGCATATTCTGAACGGCTGCACAGCAGGAACAGGCATATCCCGTTCCCCGCCCCGGTATGAATTGGTCAGCGCCGGTGTCCTTGGGGCTGGCGGCCACAGCGATCAGCACCGGGGCCTCGACCAAAAAGTCGAATTTGTACTTGGACACCCATTTCCAGCCACTAGCTACGAAAATCTCCTGGGCCAGACTTTCGCAGGAATGTTTGAGCCTTGCCTTGAGGCTGTGGCTTTTGATAACATAGAACCGCCAGGGTTGAAGATTCATGACTGAAGGCGCCCAACCGCCTGCTTCCAGTATCTTCTCCAATTTGTCCGGTTCGATTTCTTTTCCCGTGTAATTCCGGCAGCTCCGGCGTTCCTTAAGTGCAGTGAATAGGTCCATTTTGCTTTCCTCCCCCCGCTCACCAGGGTTATACTACGACAACGGCCAATCAATATCTCAGTTTAAACATAACATAATCCATCTTAGAGTAGAATTTATTTATCGGATGGGCAGCACACAGATCGGCCGAAAAAGCAAAAAGCCAGTCAGACGCGGCCAAAATGATATTATATTACTTATACAGGATGTGGCCAAATGCAGGATATGGCTGCCGGTAGACGCAAGGCCAGTCCGGATGGTCAGATCGTGGCAACATGATTTCACGGAGGAAACAGCAGATGCAGGATTTGGAGGTCTTCGCCAAACTATTGATGGCACTCGGATTGGCAGTCATGATGGTTGGTGCAATAATGCTGGTCAGCTCTAAATTGGGATTCGGTTTGTTTCACCTGCCCGGGGATATTGTGATTAAAAAGGACACCTATACTTTATACCTGCCAATCATGACCGGTATCGTATTGAGCCTGGTCTTTACCCTGATTTATCATATTTTCGCCGGCAAATGAATGTTTGGCCCCGGGCAGCTGGCTGTACTCCTAATGCCTGTCCTGTTCATATTCACAGCCTCGCTGGCCAACCCACACCCGGTCAGGACGCCGATGTTTGCGGCGCAGTCTTCTGCGCAGGGTAAAATATCCCTTCAAAGCCAAGAGAAGCATGATTAATCCCCCTGCCAGGCCGGCCAATATCTTCGCGGCTAAAACCAGCAAGGTTGAGGTCCGGCTCCACAAGGTCTGGCTGGCAGAGGATTCCTGGCCGATAATTACTGCGCCCAGGTCACCGTACATGTAAGGACTGGGATTGGTCAAGCCAATATCTGCCCGCACCAGCGGGCGCCCATGGGCGGAATCAGGCAGGAAGGTATAGTCGACTTTGATATCCTGGCTGGAGACATTTTTGTGTAACAGCCTGCTGGTGTCCCCTGCCTTGACCTGGCCGACCATCTGCTTTATGTCTTCAATTTTGTCAGCCGGCAGATCGGGAAACTTGGCTTCGGTCACTGCTGGCAGGACGATGGGCACCTCGACGAATTCATCGAAACCATAGTCGAAGAGGGCCCTGGTATCGGTATAGACTGCGCTGTTCTGGCTTTTTATGACCACCGCGATGAGTTCGCGATCATCCCGGCGGGCCACTGTTACCAGGGTATTCTGGGATTTCTGGGTGTAGCCGGTCTTGCCGCCAATCATCCCGTCATATTGATAGCGATAGTCTGGGAACATCTTGTGTTCCGCCCACAGGTATCTGGTTTGCGGCTGCTTGTTGGTGGGAGGAATCTCATATTTGACTGTGCCAAAAATGCGGCGGACATCCTGGTTTTGCAGCGCTGCCCTGGTTATAACTGCCATATCATAGGCCGTTGTCAGATGATCTTCGGCATATAGGCCATTGGGATTCACAAAATGGGTATTTAAGGCCCCCGCTTCAAGAGCCCTCTGATTCATGAGCCCAACGAATCGGTCTATACTGCCACTTACGTATTCAGCAATGCCATTGGCGGCTTCGTTGGCTGAGGCTAACATGGTAGCCATCAGCGCCTGTTCCAGGGTTATCCGTTCACCTGTATCCAGGGCAATATGCGAGGAACCGAACTCGATGCTGAAAACCGCTTCCCTGGACATGGTGAGGGTGTCGCCTAATTGCCCATGCTCCAGGCCCAGAAGTATGGTCATGATTTTGGTTATGGAAGCCGGGCTCAGCTCCTCATGCATATTCTTCGCGAACAGGATCTGTCCGGTTGCTGCGTCCATCAAGATGGCCGCTTCCGACTCGAGCAAGGGATATGGTGTTTCTATGGCCTGGGCAGGCCAGAGGCCAGAACTTGCTATGAATAAAGCCAAAATCCATGCTAGAAATTTTTTCACCACGTGACTTCTCGCTTTTCGTTGATGGGTACCGTAGGTTATTTTATCGGAAATCAAGCCTTCTGTAAATTGCTGAGAAACGTTAAACTATTAAGTAGCGGGAGACTGTATCCCGCCTTGCCTCTAGCAGACAATAAATTGCATGTCAGGAGGAGATCATTATGAAAGCTACGGTAGACATAGACCTCTGCATCGGATGTGGGCTGTGTGAGGCCACGTGTCCAGAGGTGTTCAAATTGGATGAAGACGAAGGGCATTCCATGGTGATCGTTGAAACCATCCCCCCCTCCGCCGAGGCTTGCGCGGAAGAGGCCCAGGAAAATTGCCCGGTAGGTGCAATTACGGTCCACTAGGATTTGGTTGCCATCCTGTTCTGCTGATGGAGTGTCTATATATTGGCGTTTGGAATCTGGCATAAACATAAACAGGGAGAGATGAGGTATTCATCTCTCCCTGTGTGTTCCAGGGCAAAAATAAGGAATGCCTTACCTGACCAGGCTCAAAGTATCACGGGCAATCACCAATTCTTCATTGGTGGGTATCACGAAGATTTTGACTTTTGAATCGGCAGCTGAGACATCTACCTTTTGGCCGCGC
>JAAZOA010000265.1 GCA_012798055.1 Syntrophomonadaceae bacterium
ATTGATAAAGCCATGAGTCAGCCAAGGCTGTTGTGTTTATAACTCATCATCTCAGAATAATTCGGTTGCAGGTCCAGTGAATGCCTGAAAAGCTGATTTTGTCGCAAGCTGGAACTAGAAGAATCATGCCCGCGTGTTTTTCCGCTTCAATACCCCATATCGGCATTGACAACCAGGACTCGGATGTCGCTCAAACTGGGCATCCGGTCCAGTATCACTGTGATCCGGCAGATTCGTTCAGGTGACTGGCAGTCGCTGCATGTTCCGGTCAAGGCGCAGGGCAGTTTTTTGTCAAGCCGGTGGGCATTGGCTGGAGCCGCGATTTCCCGGATTCTATTCAAAGCGGACTCCAGGTCCGGCACGATCTTGTTGCGCCCGGCCACAACGATTACCTTCCTGGGACCAAATGTCATGGCCCCAACCCTATTGCCGATTCCATCAACATTCACCAATTGCCCGGCCAGGGTCAGGGCGTTGGTACTGGTCAAAAAGAGATCGCAGCTCAAATGGCGTCGCCTGACTTCCAATTGTTCATACGGGGTCAGCCCCGGCAGATCACGGAGCAACAATTCTTTTCCCATCCGGCGCAATTCAGGGACCAAATCTAGTTCCTCCAAAGTCATGGAACCGCCTATTCCTATGGAGATGGCATCCTGCGCGGCGGAAATAATATTTTCGCAGGCATCTCTCCGGTTGGGACAATAGACAGCCTCGAACCCATTGCTGCGTAAGGATTTGACCGCCTTCACGCACCTCTGCTCATGGAGCCAATACAAATGTTCACTCATTGGATGCGTCCTCCCGCTAATTTCTGTGCCTTACCCAGTTTATAGCCAAGCTCATCTTTCGGCAAGGATTTAGCGTTGCTTTGTAGAAAGCTTATGCAAGATATAGCCCTTCCGTTTACCATGGGGGTGTAAGGGCAGGGGAAAGAAATGAGGTGGCAAGATTGAAATTCATGCACCTGTCCGACCTGCACATCGGCAAGCGCGTCAACGAATTCAGCCTGCTGGAGGACCAAAAATACATCCTGGAGAGGATACTGCAGATTGCTGCAGACCAGGTACCCGATGCTATCATGATAGCCGGCGACATCTATGACAAGTCGGTACCCCCGGCGGAAGCGGTGGAGATGTTTGACGAATTCCTCACCCGCATTGCCCAGATGAATCTTCCTTGTTTCGTTATCAGCGGCAATCATGATTCTCCTGAGCGGATAGCATTCGGGGCCCGTATCATGACCGCCCAGAACATTCATATGTCCAAGGTGTTCGACGGCACCCTGGAGCCCAAGGTGATGGAGGATGAGATCGGACCGGTCAACATATATATGCTGCCTTTCATCAAACCAGCCCAGGTGCGCCGGTTTTATCCTGAAGATCCGGTCGAGAGCTACCAAGCGGGTGTAGAAGTTGTCCTGTCCCACTCCGGAGTCGATCCTGCTGCTAGAAATGTACTCATAGCCCACCAGTTTGTCACCAGTGCCGGAAAAGAGCCGCTCCGGTCCGAATCCGAGAGCGCATCGGTAGGAGGCTTGGAGAATGTAGATGCTTCGGCATTCGCGGCCTTCGACTATGTAGCCCTGGGACACCTGCACGCCCCGCAGTGGATCGGGCGGGAGACTATCCGCTATGCCGGTTCCCCGCTCAAATACTCGTTTTCCGAAGCCAGGCACACCAAATCGGTCACTATGGTTCACCTGGGAGGCAAGAACCGGGTCCGGATCGACACTCTCCCTTTGCAACCACTAAGGGATATGCGGGCAATAAAGGGACCTCTCCGGGAATTGATCTCTCCATCTGCTTATGCTGGCACCAATACCGAGGATTACATACATATTACCTTGACCGATGAAGAGGAAATCATGGACGCCATCGGTAAGGTACGCACCGTTTACCCTAATGTCATGCGCCTGGAATACGACAATCAGCGGACCAAAAACATGAACACCGGCCTGTCGGCCCAGGAGATCCATTTGCAGGCGCCGGTGCAGCTCTTCCAGGAATTCTACCAACTGCAGAACAATGTGGAGATGGATGATGAGAAGGTGCGGATCGTAAGGGAGCTGCTGGAGAAGTTGGGAGGGAGGTTGGCATGAAACCTGTCAAACTCACCATGTGTGCATTCGGCCCGTATGCAGACCAGGTCGAGGTGCCCATGGCAGACTTCGGGGACAGGGGTTTGTACCTCATAACCGGCGATACCGGTGCGGGTAAGACCACGATCTTCGATGCCATCACCTTTGCCTTGTTTGGAGAAGCGAGTGGGCCTAACCGAGAGAGCTCCATGCTCCGCAGCCATTTCGCGTCCCCGGAGGCGAAAACCCTTGTCAGACTGGAATTCCTTTATCGCGGCCAACTCTATCAAGTCGAACGCAATCCCCGCTACGAGCGACCTAAGAAGAGCGGATCAGGCACCACGGTGGAAGCCCCCAATGCCACCCTCACCATGCCGGGGGGGCGAGTAGTAACCGGCAATACCGCCGTTACCGAAGCTGTCAAGGAAATCATCGGCATCGACCGCAACCAGTTTTCCCAGATAGCCATGATCGCCCAGGGAGATTTCCTCAAGCTGCTTTTAGCCACTACCGAGGAGCGGGGTAAGATATTCCGCAGGGTATTCAATACCGGTATATATCAGCAATTTCAGAGTGAGATCAAGAACCGTACCAGCCAACTCAAAGACGAATACGAGGACCTGCGCAAAAGCATCCTGCAGTATGCCCTGGGGGTAGCTTGCCCGGAAAATCACCCGGTCTATGGGGAGTTGGCTAAAATGCAGC
>JAAZOA010000266.1 GCA_012798055.1 Syntrophomonadaceae bacterium
CAGCTTCGGCGTGATCAAGACTTCCCCGGTTATGGACATGCCCAACCGATTGGTCAAGATAAAGCGGGAATATACAGCCTTACTTGAGGAATATCAGCCCGATGCAGTAGCCATTGAAGCTCTCTTTCACCACAAGAATTCCAAGACCGTCATTTCTGTTGCCCAGAGCAGAGGAGTACTGCTCATGGCGGCTGCCGACCAGGCCATAGAAATAGCCGAATATACCCCTTTGCAGGTAAAACAGGCGGTGACCGGAGTAGGTAATGCTGATAAGAGGCAGGTACAGGTTATGGTGCAAAAGATACTGAAGCTGGATAGTATACCGAGGCCGGATGATGCGGCAGATGCCCTGGCCATTGCGCTGTGCCATCTGCATTCCAGCCGGATGAGCAATATATTGAAGGGGAGGGACCGCTATTGATAGCCTCTTTGCAGGGAATTCTGCAGGAAAGTCGGGCTGAATCAATAGTTGTAGAGGTCGGGGGTATAGGATTCGAAATTCAGGCCGATCAACGCACCCTAAGGTCTTTGCCTAGACCGGGGGTGGCAGTAAAAGTCTACACCTATTTACAGGTCCTGGATAATGACTTGAAACTGTTTGGATTCACCAAGCGCGACGAACTGGACCTGTTCAAGATATTGATAGGCGTATCCGGTATAGGGGCTCGGGGAGCCCAGAATATTCTGGCCGCCCTCCCGCCCCGGGAATTCTTCCAGGCAATCGCCAGTGGTGATGAGAAAAGGCTTTTGACCGTGGCTGGTATTGGCAAGAAGACTGCCCAGCGACTGGTGTTCGAGCTAAAAGATAAAATAGCCCAGCAGACCGGTATATTGGCTGCGGCAAGTGACAAATCCAGCGGGCTGGAAGAGGTTCTTCAAGGCCTGGAAGCCCTGGGATACCAGCGCAGCGAGGTATTTCCACTCCTGATGGAAATACAGAATCAGGGCGAATTTAGCCCGCGGGTGGAGGACAACATCAAACAGGTACTCCGGCGCAAAGCAGCCATGATGAAGAAATAGGAGGAGGAAAAATTGCAGGAGAATCGCCTGGTAACGAGTAAAGCCCTGGGCGAGGAGGAATACAGCGATAACGCCCTGCGTCCAATCCAGCTCTCGGAATATATCGGCCAGGAGAAGGTCAAAGCGAATTTGGGCGTATTTATTGCTGCCTCGCGGCAAAGAGGTGAGTGTTTGGACCATGTTTTATTAATCGGTCCACCCGGTTTGGGTAAAACCACTTTGAGCGCCATAATTGCCCATGAGATGGGGGGATCTATTCGCAGAACCTCTGGACCGGCCCTGGAACGACCGGGTGATCTGGCAGCCATCCTCACCAATCTGGATGCGGGTGATATCCTTTTTATCGATGAGATACACCGCTTGCACCGCAGCATAGAAGAAATTATGTATCCGGCTATGGAGGACTACCTTATCGATATCGTTATCGGTAAGGGCCCTGCGGCCAGGACCTTGCAGATAGACCTGCCTCCGTTTACCCTGATCGGGGCTACTACCAGGCCGGGGCTCCTCAGTTCCCCGCTTCGGGACCGCTTCGGCATCGCTTGCCGACTGGATTTTTACCTGGAAGAAGAATTGGAGCGCATCATCATCAGGGCGGCTTTCATATTGGGGATAGCCATCGATAGCGGCGGAGCCCGGGAAATCGCGCGGTGTTCCCGGGGCACACCAAGGGTTGCCAACCGCCTCCTCAAAAGGGTGCGGGATTTTGCCCTGGTCCGGGGGCACGGGCAGATAGACCAGGAGACCGCCCAGCGAGCTTTGGAGTTGTTGGAGATCGACGGCTACGGACTGGATACGGTTGACAGGATGATTCTGGATGCTATAATAATTAAATTCGGCGGCGGACCAGTCGGCTTGGAGACGCTGGCAGCCTGTATTTCTGAAGAGACCGATACCCTGACTGATGTCTATGAACCTTATCTGTTGAAATTGGGCTTCATCCACAAGACCCCCCGGGGCAGAATAGCCACCGCTAGGGCTTACGAACTGCTGGGCTACCCTGTTAAAGCCGGGCTGGAAACCGGCTCGCTGTTCGCTGATGATGCGCAGATCCAAAAAGAATAGAAAGTGAGCTCCTATGGCTAAGATTTTGCTGCACATATGTTGCGGACCTTGTGCAAGTTACCCGGTACCCGCTCTACGGAAAGAGGGTTTGGAAGTAACCGGTTATTTTTTTAATCCCAATATCCACCCCTACCGGGAATGGCTGCAGCGCAAGCAAGCCTTGGAGGAATATGCTTCCCGGGTTGAACTAAAGGTTATCTACGATGAAAAATATAATCCCCAGGAGTATATGCAGCAGATTGCCTTTCGCGAGAGCCGGCGCTGTATGATTTGCTATCGGCTAAGATTGGAACAGGCGGCCCACATTGCCAGAAGAGGAAACTTCGATGGCTACACCACTACGCTGTTGGTCAGCAGACACCAGCAGCATGATTCCATCAAGGAGTTGGGGGAAGCTATAGGCTTGAAATACGGAGTGCCTTTTCTGTATCGCGATTTCCGGCCCGGTTTCAAGCAAACGGGAGAAACAGCCAGGGCAATGGGCCTCTACCGGCAACAGTACTGCGGTTGCCTCTACAGCGAGATTGAACGCTTTGCTCCGCGGGAGGTGCGGGCTCTGCTGAAATAGAGCCCAGCCAGCCGCAACAAAATACCAATGATTCTGGAGAAGAGATTCTGGATGGCAAGTGAACTGACTATAGGTGATATTTACAGACTGGACCGGTATAATTACGAGCTGCCGCCGGACCTGATCGCCCAATTTCCGGCTGAACCCCGGGACAGCTCGCGACTGCTGGTTCTTGACCGGCATACCGGAGATATTGCGGATAAAAATTTCCGCGATATCACCGCATATTTGAGCCCCGGTGATACTTTGGTAATAAACCGGAGCCGGGTAATCCCGGCGCGGTTGTTTGCCTACAAACCTTCCGGCGCCAAGGTGGAGCTTCTGTTATTGAGCAGACGCGGGGATGCCTGGGAAGCCCTGGCCAAGCCGGCTAAGCGGGTGAAAGCTGGTAGTGTCCTGAAGTTCCGGGAAGCTCCGGAGATCGAAGCAGAGGTGCTGGGCGAACTTGATCTGCCGGGAGGTCGCTTGATCAGATTTCACGACTGTCCCGATCAAGCGGGATTTATAGAAAGGGTCGGTAAAATGCCCCTCCCCCCCTATATAAACCGCAGCGCAGACCACCGAGACCAAACCAGTTACCAGACTGTTTATGCTCGAGAAAACGGCTCTGCTGCTGCTCCCACCGCCGGGCTTCATTTTACCGATGAGCTGCTGGCCAAGATCCGGGCCCAGGGTATAGATATCGCAGAGATAATCCTGCATGTAGGTCTGGGCACTTTTCGCCCGGTCGCTGCTGAGGACATTCGCCAGCATAAGATGCATCTTGAACACTATCAGGTGGACCAGGCCACGGCTGACCTTCTGAATGCCACCCGCATCCGCGGAGGCAGCATAATCGCGGTTGGCACCACCGTGGTAAGAACCCTGGAAACTGTATGCAGAGAGGAAGGTGCTTTTGCTGCTGGCAGCGGGGAGACCGGCTGTTTCATCTATCCCGGGTACAAGTTCCAGGCCATAGACGGGATGATAACCAACTTTCACCTGCCCGGTTCTTCCCTGCTGATGCTCGTTGCTGCCTGGGCAGGGCTCGATGGCACAATGGCCGCTTACCGGCATGCGGTTCAAATGGAGTACCGTTTTTTCAGCTATGGTGATGCCATGCTGATACTTTAAGATCCGATCCGCAAGACCTGGTTTGATAGATGGGGAGGACATATTTCTGGACTTCAAAGTTCTGCAAATAGATGGACGCAGTGCAGCTCGGTTGGGGGTGATCAGCTTGCCCCACGGCAGCTTCACTACGCCTATATTTATGCCGGTAGGCACCCAGGCAACCGTGAAAACCCTTACCCCTGATGAGTTGTATGCTATGGGGGCGGGAATCATCCTGGCCAATACCTACCATCTCCACCTCCGTCCCGGGGAGGATTTGATCGCTAAAGCCGGGGGACTGCACTCGTTTATGAACTGGCAAAAGGGTGTGCTGACCGACAGCGGCGGGTTTCAGGTATTCAGCCTCAAGGGCTTGCGGAAAATTGATGATAATGGGGTGAAATTCAGCTCTCACATCGATGGATCACTGCATTACCTGACCCCGGAAACAGTCATGGAAATTCAGCAAAAGCTGGGGGCTGATATCGCCATGTGTTTCGACGAGTGCGCCCCTTATCCCTGCAGTTTCGAGGAAGCCCGGCAAGCCGTGCGCCGGACCGCTCTATGGGCTGATCGCTGCCGGAAGAGCCATTCGCAATCAGAGCAGGCGCTGTTCGGCATAATTCAGGGCAATGTTTTTGCCGACCTGCGTGAACGCAGTGCCCGCGAGATCACGGATTTGGATTTTCCCGGTTATGCTATCGGGGGCTTGAGTGTAGGGGCACCGAAAGAGCATATGTACTCAATGCTGGATTTAATTGATGGTTTGCTGCCTGCTGAAAAACCCCGTTACTTGATGGGGGTAGGGGCTCCGGAAGACCTTTTGGAGGGAGTCAAAAGAGGCATCGACATGTTTGACTGTGTCTTGCCCACCCGACTGGCCAGACATGGGACAGCTTTGACCGGCAGGGGTAAGCTGGTGATCCGCAATGCGGTTTATGCTGAGGACTTTACTCCGGTCGACAGAGACTGCCGGTGTTATACCTGCCGCAATTTTAGCCGGGCATACCTGAGGCATCTGATCAAAGCGGAAGAGATGCTGGCCCATCGCCTGCTTACCATTCATAATGTTTCTTTCCTGCTCCAATTCATGAGGGATATACAATCAGCTATTGGGGATGGGTCATTGTCTGATTTCAGCGCCAAGTTCTACAGCGAATACCGCTTGTAATTGCAGGATTTCTATTGACCTTGGCGAAATTATATAAGGTTGTACAAAGTTAAGGAGGGATAATATGGCTGCACAACAACAGGGGTGGCTCACAGCTCTGATCTACCTGGGTATATTCATGGCTGTATTCTGGTTCTTTATCATCAAACCCCGCAAGCAACAGGAAAAGAAACACAAAGAAGTGGTGGAGAGCCTGAAGCGTGGCGACAAGGTGGTGACCATCGGCGGGTTGAAGGGTGAAATCGCCAGGGTCAAGGAAGAATCGTTCGTGCTCAAGGTGAGTGAAAACACCGAACTCGAATTTGTCAAGAAAGCGATAGCATTCAAGGTTGAGGAGAAATAATGGTCACCCTAAGAGAAATAACGCAGAGCAAACTTCTGGATACATTCATCAAAAAAGGCAATGAACATCTGGGAGCTATAGGCTATACTGACCACGGGCCCAAGCATGTAGCTCTGGTATCGAGCCTGAGCCGCAAAATATTGCAGGAACTCGATTATGATCCGCGCTTGGCCGAACTGGCTGGGATCGCCGGTTATATGCACGATATAGGCAATGTTATCAACCGCACCGATCATAATCAGAGCGGAGCCTTGATAGCCCTTGAAATACTGCGCAGGATCGGGATGCAGCCCGATGAGATCGCTACGGTTGTATCTGCGATCGGCAATCACGATGAGGAGAACGGTCATCCTATCAATGCCGTGGCTGCAGCGGTGATTCTGGCAGACAAATCCCACGTCCACCGTAACAGGGTCCGGAATACTGATGTGGCCACTTTCGACATACATGACCGGGTCAATTACGCTGTTGAGAACTCCCGGTTAAATATTGATGGACCAAATAGAATGATCACCATGGACCTGACTATCGATACCGACATCTGCCCGGTCATGGAATATTTCGAGATATTCCTGAGCCGCATGCTGCTGTGCCGCCGGGCGGCGGATTTCCTGAACTGCCAATTTGGCTTGCTGATAAATGGAGTAAGACTCCTTTAAATGAGTGGATTCAACAAATGATATTTGGAGGGGGGACAAACTGGTGCGAAAAAATACCAGTATGGCTATAGTTGCAGCTATTGTAATAGTATTGTTCGCAGTGGCTTTTTTCTGCTATCGGCCAATAATTGACAATATGCAATTAGGCCTGGATCTGAGGGGCGGTCTGCACGTGGTGCTGCAGGCGGACGAAAAAGAAGGCCAGGAAGTGACTGCAGACACTATTGCGAAGGCCATCGGGGTTTTGAGGAACCGCATCGATAGCCTGGGGGTCAAGGAACCTGCCCTTTACGCCCAGGGAAGCGACCGGATAGTGGTTGAAATCGCCGGGGTAGATGATCCGGAACAAGCGGTCAACATAATAAAAAATACGGCCCAGCTCGAGTTCATTGACAAGGATGGCAAGGTGTGGGTGACGGGTAAGGACCTTAAGGACGCCCAGGCTGCACCGGGGACAGGTGGCCAGGGGGCAACCGTCGACCTGGAATTCAATGACGAGGGGGCCAAACTTTTCGCCCAGGCAACGGCTGCCAATGTCGGCCAACCCCTCTACATAGTAATCGATGACGAGATCATCAGTGCCCCCACTGTCAGTGAAGCTATTCCCAGCGGAAGGGCCCAGATCAGCGGGACTTTTACCGCCGAAGAAGCCCAGAATCTGGCGGTGCTGCTCCGCTCAGGCGCTTTGCCGGTTTCATTCAGCATTATGGAGAAACGCACGGTAGGACCTACCCTGGGGGCCGATTCCTTGTCTCTGAGTGTCAAGGCAGCCCTGGTGGGACTGGTGGCTATCTTGATGTTCATGCTGGGTTACTATTGGCTGCCGGGCCTGGTAGCTGTCATATCTATGATCCTTTATGCCATCCTGGTTTTGGGAACCATGACCTTGCTGCATACGACGCTGACCTTGCCGGGGATAGCCGGTTTCGTCCTGTCAATAGGCATGGCGGTCGATGCCAATATTATCATTTACGAGCACCTCAAGGAGGAGCTGCGGAACGGCAAAACCATCAAAGCGGCCATCAACTCGGGATTTGCCAGGGCATTCTGGACCATATTCGACTCCAACTTGACCACTCTGATCGCAGCCCTGGTTTTGATCTGGTTTGGAACTGGTCCAATCAAAGGATTCGCGGTTACTCTGTCCATCGGTATAGTGGCCAGCATGATGGTGGCTCTGACTTTCACCCGCTATCTCCTGGTCTTATGCTCTGATATAACCGCCAACAAAAAATTCTATGGAGTATAAGGAGGGTAGCAAATGCAATTTATTGAGAAGAGGAAATGGTTCTATATATTTTCCTTGGCTATAATCATCCCGGGGATAATTTCTATGATGCTGCAGGGATTCAATTTGGGAATAGATTTCCGGGGCGGTTCCATGCTGCTCTACCGTATGGATGCTGGTCTGGAGGCCGCAGCTGTGAGCCAGGCTGTTTCCGAACTCGGTGTGGTGCCGGAAGTAAGCGTGCAGAAGAGCGGTACCGAATTCTATGTGCGTACCACTGAACTGTCCCAGGAACAAACCCAAAAGATCACGGACGGGCTCATCGCCAAATATCAGGCGGCAGAATTGCTCAGCGCGGAGAGTGTGGGCGCCATTATCGGCGGTGAATTGGTCAAGAACGCCTTCCTGGCTGTAGCTATAGCCTTGGTGCTGATGCTCATCTACATCACCTTCAGGTTTGAATGGAGCTTTGGTCTGGCTGCCGTATTAGCCCTGTTCCATGATGTGTTGATCGTCTGCGGTATCTTCTCGATATTCCAGCTGGAGGTCAACAGTGCCTTTATAGCAGCTATACTGACCGTAATCGGATATTCCATAAATGACACGATAGTCATTTTCGACCGGGTAAGGGAGAACCTGCGTATGAAAAAGCGGGAGGTGTTATCAGCACTGCTCAATAAGAGCATCATGCAGACTATGAACCGTTCCATCAATACGGTGCTGACCGTGCTGATGCCTCTGGTTACCCTCTTGCTGTTCGGCGGCGGAACTATCAAGATATTCGTGATCACTCTATTGATAGGCTTCCTGTTCGGAATGTATTCCTCAATTTGCGTAGCCAGTCCTCTCTTTTACGAAATCAAACAGCGCGGCTAGAATCCTGGCTGCCATTAGTGAATCTTGCTTTATGCTTGGGGCTCCACCTTTTTTGGTGGAGCTTC
>JAAZOA010000267.1 GCA_012798055.1 Syntrophomonadaceae bacterium
GACAACATCAGCCTGCCCAGGCCCATCCCGAGTAGGGCATTTAACCGGCGGAATTATGCTATAATCAGATTTTGCTTTCTGTATAAGATCGCAGCCGACATTGGTCCACGATGTGACGATGTGACGGGGGTATATTATGCTGGTAACCACATATAGAAAAAAGGGCATAAGGATAAGCCATGTTTGGTTCATGGAGGAGAGCGACAGCCTGCCTGACATCAATACCGATATATTTTACATTCATGACTGTGCGTTTGATAGTATTGCGGCCTCTCCTGCCATCGTTTCACTGCAGCGCACCTGGGTGTCTGACCTCAGAATGAGCGAAGATGACATTATGAAAAGCCTTTCCAGTGAGAGCAGAAGACGCATAAGAAGGGCAAAAGATGCCGGCATTTCGGTGAACGTATATACGTCCCGAGAGCTGCTGCAGATGGAGTCACTGCTAACGGAGTTCGGGAGTTGCCATGAGAGGATGTTTAAGCAAAAAGGACTTAGTTCAATTTTCAACAACGACATCCTGAAAACATATATTGAGGCCGATATGCTCGTCCTAACCGTAGCCTCTTACGGGGGGCGGAATATCGCCTTTCATTCGTACATAACTTCTTCCGAACGCGTAAGAGGCCATTACTCGGTGTCTATTTTCCGGGATGGCAGCATGGATGCAAAAATACTTCAGAATGCGAATCTATATTTGCATTACCAAGACATGCTCTATTTCAAAAACAGAGGGGTTTCCCTTTATGATTGGGCAGGGATACAGAGTTTCGAAAACCCCAGCAGCATTGACATTTTTAAGATGAAATTTCCCGGCGAAAAACGGATTCATTACAACATGATCGTGGGTAGAACTATGGTGGGTAAAGCGATTGTAGCGATGATGAAGATAAGAGATAGAATATTGACGAGAGATGCTGAGAGAAGTGCCATCAAGCAAGGCGGCAAGGATAATGAAGTCATGATAAATGGGCTGATAGTATTGATTATAATCGGTTGGGGGAATAAGTGCGGCGCCGAAGCGATCCTGGGTATTGTTAATTGCAATCCTGGCATGTGGATATTTTAGAAAGCTTTTACCGGGACGCATTTGGACCTAAAATTTGGGCTTACGATTGGGGATAATCTGATGGTGCTTGCCACTTACAAAAAAAAAGGCATTAGTATAACCAACGCGTGGTTTATGGATGCGAGTGATGACCTCTCTACAATCAAGACGGATATATTGTACATTCATGAGGCACCATTCGATAAAATCGAATTTTCACCGGCTATTATTTGGCCGCAGCTAACCTTGGTCCACGATCTTACGGCCAGTGAAAATTCAATCCTGGGTACTCTGAACTCTACCACCAAGAGAAAAGTGAAGCAGGCGGAAAAGGCTGGGATAACCACTGCGTTGTATACCAGCCGCGACTTGGCGGCTGATAGCGGTCTGCTTCATGAATTTGGCGCACACCACGACCGCATGTACCGGCAAAAAGGGATGAAAGCTATTTTCAACCATGCCCTTGTCCAAGCATACATGGAAGCGGATATGCTTTCGATGACGACAGCGGTATTTGAGGGCCACAAATTAGCCTATCATGCGTATGTTGGCTCAGAGCATCGGGCACGCTTGCTTTATAGCGTCTCCCTATTCAGGGACGAGGATGAAGATGCCAGTCTGGTTGCCAGGGCAAATACGTATTTACATTACCAGGATATGATGTGTTTCAAAAACCGGGGAGTAACAAGTTATGACTGGGGGGGCATCAAGAGTTTCGACGAGCCAACAGGAATAGACTCTTTTAAGATGGGTTTTGGCGGGGAAAGGCGGACTTGTTTCAATATCATTGCCGGACGGAGCATGCTCGGCAAAGCCCTCACAGGGCTGTTAAGAATGCGCAGGATTATTTCGGGCTAAACCATAGATAGAAATATTCGATTGCCTAGTATGAGGTGCATACCTATGAAGAATCTTTTGATTATAGTGCCCAACCTTGGGATTGGAGGGCAGGAACTGGTTGCGGTGAACACTGCGGCCATCCTGAAGGATAGATATAATATCACCATGGCGACTTTTAGCAAGGAGGAACCCGGTTTTACTCCGGACTGTAAGCTCATCGACCTCGATATTCCCCCGCTCCCGGGAGGCATAAACAAGGCCTGCAATGTATACCGCCGGGCCCTGGAGCTTAAAAAACTGAAAAAGGCCTTGAATATTGATATGACCCTCTCAGTGGGCAGTACGGC
>JAAZOA010000268.1 GCA_012798055.1 Syntrophomonadaceae bacterium
ATGCCTATCTGGCCCGGGAAAAATTAGCCCGGAACAAAGATTTCTGGCTGTCTAAAATCATTCGTCCCCACCCCACATTCCTGGGTGAAGCCATCCCGCTGTCAGGAGACGGCCGGGCAACTGATGACCGTTAGTTGCCCCTAAATTCATGTTTCAGCCAGTCTGACGCGAAGCCTGATAGCCCTGGTTATCGAACTGTTACAGGCAGGGTGAAGACGGAAATGGGCGCAACACTCTCCCAGGGCCGGGCATACACCAGCTCCAACCGTGTTGAACCGGGCTGCATAGCCTTGAACTGCCAATAGTGCTTGCCGCCCTGGCCTATTAAGATCTGATCTGCCGGGGCTTCAGGCAGGTAGAAGTTGGTAAGCAGTGCAACCCGGCCGGGATCACCTGCTTGGCTAAGACTCCAAGTGTAGCCGGTAGTCGGATTGCCAGGCAGAACAACGACGAAAGTCTTGCCAAGTTCAACCTGGTAGTCAAGGCCGGCATCATTGGGGCCCAGTGCCATTAGGTCGACGCAGCGCCCCAGAACTGAAGCCAGTTCAGCACGATTCATTATCGCTGCAGGCCTGAAAAATCCATTTTGACCGGTTAAAATACCAGTGTTGTTGACAAAAACTACCATATTCATATCTTCCTGGGTCAAGGCGATGGTGTCTTCAAAAACCGGCATCAGCATAATCATGGGAATGGATATACCTTTAGCCTGGAAAGAGGCGTGGATGGCTCGGGCCACTTCCAGGCGGGTGATGGACTCATCTGGACCAAAATTGCCGCCGCTGGGGAAGATGTTGTTGATGGCACACATAACCACAGCCTCGGCGTACCAGGATTCATCAGGAACATCCTGATAGTAATCGCTGGCTACCGGCTGCTTGATGAATCTGATATGGTCATAATCCAGTTGGAAGGCACGCTGCAACACCACCGCCAGCTGAGCCTTATTAGCCGCAGCGGATGGCGTAAAAAGGGCGGCACCATTTGTATCCAGGCCAGTGCCGACCATGATCCCAAGGTTAGCTGCCAGTTCTATATCCCGACTGGCGGGATGGTTGGCTGTATCTGAGAAACCTGGATGAATGGTTGCGTCCAGAGCCGCTGCCGGAAAAATCAGCCACACGGCTGCCAGCAGTACGGGTAGAAGTCTCTTCATAATGACCTACCTCCGTTCGTGTATTTAATTATTATTACGATAAAAAATCCGGTCCCTTGCAATTCGCCGGTCAGGAAAAGCACCGACGTTGGGCGAATATAAACCCCGCACCATGCAGGCAGCCGGAAAGGATTGCCGCAACGGGCTCCGGCAAGAATTGATTGGGAGCAAAAGAAGAGGGGGTAAGCGGAAAGCTTACCCCCGAGTGAGGAGGGTTATAGAATCGGTGGATGGGCAGGGCCGTAATCAAGCAAGCCCTGCTTGAAACCCGTTTCTACCTTGGGTAAAGTCAGACCCAGGGTCTCCCGCAGCACATCTTCAATGACCTCTACGGGGACGATGGTCAGCTCGCTTTTCACTTCATCCGGCAGCTCCTTCAGATCCCTGACATTCTCAAACGGGATCAGTACCTTCTTGATGCCAGCCCGGTGTGCCGCCAGGAGTTTTTCCTTGATGCCGCCTACGGGCAGCACTGCACCTCGCAGGGTGATCTCCCCCGTCATAGCCAATGTTGGCTCCACTTTCAGCCCAGTTATCAGGGAGGCAATTGCCGTGAACAAAGCTATGCCTGCCGAAGGACCATCTTTGGAGACTGCGCCAGAAGGCACATGGATGTGCAAATCCTTTTCCTTGAAGTTGAAGGTCATGCTGCTTAAGACCAGCCTGGATTTGATCAGGCTCAGGGATATCCGGGCCGACTCCTTCATGACTTCGCCCAGTTTGCCTGTCAGGATCAGTTGTCCGCTTCCGGGCATGGCCGTACCTTCTATGAAAAGGATCTCTCCTCCTACCGGAGTCCAGGCCAAACCTGTAGCCACGCCGGGAGGATTGTCCTGCTGAGCCACATCATGGTGGGTCAAAGGATTGCCCAGGATTTCTTCCAGCATTTCCGGGACTAACACATAGGGTGCTTCAACTTTTCCGGAGACCAGTTTTTCTGAGCTTACCCTGGCGATGGCGGCTAGTTGCCGGCGCAGACCCCGCACCCCTGCTTCCAGGGTATAATCCGCAATCACTTTTTTCAGAGTTTCATCCTCAATGTTCAGCATGTCCGGGGTCAAACCGTGCTCCTCCAACACCAGCGGCACCAGGTGATCTCTGCCGATATGGAATTTCTCAGTGCTGGTGTAGCTGGAGATCGGTATGACCTCCATACGGTCCAGCAGAGGGGCCGGAATGGTTTCAGTTGAGTTCGCCGTAGCTATGAAGAATATCTCCGACAGATCATAGGGTACTTCCAGGTAGTGATCGGTGAAGCTATGGTTTTGTTCCGGATCCAATACTGCCAAAAGAGCGCTGGCAGGATCGCCGTTATAGGCCATCATCAGTTTTTCGACTTCATCCAGGACGAAAACCGGATTCTTCTGCCCGGCTTTGCGCAGGTTCTGGATGATCCTGCCGGGCAAAGCCCCGACGTAGGTGCGCCGGTGTCCGCGGATTTCAGCCTCATCCTTGATGCCCCCCAGGCTGACCCGGATATATTTCCGTTCCAGGGCCTCGGCTATGCTCCGTCCCAGGCTGGTCTTGCCCGTGCCGGGAGGACCCACCAGGAGAATGATGGACCCCTTTTTATCTTTCTTCAGCTTCATCACTGCCAGGTGCTGGATAATTCGATCCTTGACCTTTTCCAGGCCGTAATGCTCATCGTCCAGGATCTGGCGGGCCGCCTGGAGATCGATCTCCTTGACCTCGCTTTCCTTCCAGGGCAGTTCCAGCAATATATCCAGGTAATTGCGGATCACATTGTAGTCTGGGCTGTTGGGACTCTGACTTTCCAGTTTGCCGGCTTCCTGCAACGCTACTTTCATAACTTCAGGCGGCATGCCGGCTGCTTCCACCCGGGAACGGTAACTATCGGCTTCCTGGTCTTTGCCCTCGTTGAGTTCCTCCTGTATATTTTTCAACTGCTCCCGCAGCACAGATTCACGGTGCATTTTGTTGGCTTTTTCGCTGTAGCGCTCCGCCATCTCCACCTGCAATTTGATCGACTCCTTCTGTTTCAGGAGGTGATCCAAAAACTGCAGAGCCCTGTCTTTTAGGGATCTGGTCTCCAGCAAAGCCTGGCGCTCGGCATTGGATATGCGCAAGTATGGAGCCAATTGGCCCATCAGCACATTAAGGTCGTTCTCATCGTCAAATAGTTTGATGAATGGTTCTGCACCCTTTATATGCTGGCCGATGTCATGGACGATGTTCTTGATATAGCTGGTCATCTCTGCCTGGCTCTTCAAATCCAGGTCCACGGTTTCCGGAACCACTGTGCAGTGGGCCAGGATTTCCCCGCCCCTAAACTCCAGGTCGTGCACTTCAACCCGGTCCAGGACCCTCAACTTAAGCAGATAGTGTTCCGCCTTCTTCTCTGCAGCCAGTATCCTGACCAGGGCGCCCACCGAATAGAAATCTGCCGCACCCGGGGCATGCTGTTTGAAATGCTGCTTTAAACCCAGCACTATGGCATTGGGCTCGTCAACGAGACCCAAAGTTTTAATGGTCTCACCTTTCAGAGCCAGGGCATAATCCATACCGGTCAACAAGACCAGATCGCTGGTAGGGATAACTTTGAGGATCAAATTTTCTTGCGAATTAGTCATTTCTAGTCCTTCCTTTCTGACCGGAACCAAATAATAAGCGAATATTCGTTTAATAACGTTTCTAAAAACAGGGGATAGGGTTTCTGCCATCCCCGCACCACAAAATTACGGTTGCTTTTTTAGCAAGGCATCCTGGATCATCCTGATCAAGTCTTCCAGCACCCCGGACTTGACTTCGGGGCGTACTTCGGGCTGGAGAGCGATGCTTTTGACTGGATTAAACATCAAAGCAGTGATAGTGATGTTATCTACATTTTTAATTACCTGCCGCTTTTTCAAGTCGTCCAGCAACATCCCTACCTGACTGCGGTTATGCCGGTTCCGGCAGTTGTTAACCAGGGCCGGACAGCTGGAGAACTGTTCAACGAAGTAAAATACTTCACCATGCTCTGTGATGTAATTGTAATAAGACCTGACCAGGGATTCTATAAGCTGTTTGCCGTCCATTTCCCGGGTGACCCGTTTCACCACATAAGTGTATATGTCTTCACTGTATTCCTTGTATATATCCCTTAGCATAGCGTCCTTGCTGTCATAATAAACATAGACGGTGGCCGGGGAGACTCCGGCTGCTTTGGCGATTTTGGATATAGAGGCTCCGTGAAATCCTTCAGCTAAAATGGTTTTGATAACAGCCTGTTTGATACTCAGCTGTTTCTGGTCATCTTTTCTGCGCATAGCCTCACCCCACTCATAATAATAAATGAACATTCGTTAATAGTCAACCGTAATCATTACGTAAGCAAAGCGGCATGGGACCCAAGATAAGCTGCTGATAACGATTGGCATAACCCGGCTTCATTTTGTGGCATGGACACAATTTGCCAGCAGTAGATCAGCGTTTCCCGCGGATATGCAATTTAACCAACTCATACCAGGAAACCGATGCAGCCGCCAGGCCCAAGGCGGTCAGGAATTGCCCCGGTGATAATGGGGCTAGCTTCAAAATATTCGCCAACGGACTGTAGAGAATAAGCAGCAAGCCCGCCAGGGTGCCGATACTGACTCCCCACATCACTTTATCCTGGCTGAGGTGCCCCAGGGAGTGAAAAACTGAATCATAATCGGAACTTATAACTTGCACCAAAAATAGATTGCAGAGCATTATCACGGCTAAACCCATGCTGCGTGCGATTGCCGGATTATCAGGATACCAGCCCAAATAAAACCAGTAGGCGCCAAAAGAAGAGACAAAGATTGCCATGCCCTGAATGACGCTCTTGGCCAAAATATTGCCGGTTACCAGTTGCCCTCTGGCATCACGGGGCGGCCGGGACATGATATCGTCCTCAGGCGGCTGTCTCTCCAGAACAATCGAGCAGGTGGGGTCGATTAGAAGCTCTAAAAGAACCACATGCACCGGCAACAGGAGTAAATTTGCAGGCTGAACATGGAGCAGGGGAGCCGCCAGGGAGGCGAAGGCGATCGGAATATGGATGGTGAATATATACCCCACCGATTTACGAATATTATCGTAAATTCTGCGGCCGTCACTGATAGTGGATACAATAGTAGAAAAATTATCATCCATCAGAATCAGATCGGCTGCTTCCCGGGAAACTTCCGAACCCCGCTTGCCCATGGCTATGCCTATATCGGCATATTTCAGGGCCGGAGCATCGTTCACCCCGTCACCGGTCATGGCTACCACTTCGCCACTTTCTTTCAAAGCCATCACTAGGCGCATCTTGTGCTCCGGGATTACCCGCGCAAAAATATTTACATCCTGCACCAGAGAAGCCAGTGCTTCATCGCTCATCTTGTCCAGCTCATCACCAGTAAGAATCTTTTTGCTATTAGGAATGCCAACCTGCCTGGCTATTGAACTGGCAGTGATGCCATTATCACCGGTTATCATGACTATCCTTATGCCGGCCTTGTTGCATATGGCTATATCTGCCTTGACCGATTCGCGGGGCGGATCCGACAAGCCTACCAATCCGCAGAATGTCAATTTGGCATCAGTGAGTACAGGGGGAATTTCTGCCCGGGACGACAACTTGGCCAGGGCTATACCGATTACCCTCAACCCTTGCTCCGACATCTCGGTGAGTTTGGCTTCAGTGCGCTCAAGTTCAGTAGGGCTTAAATCACAAAGGGTGATGATTCTTTCCGGTGAACCCTTGGCCGCAATCAGTGTGCCACGTTCATGATCCCAGACATGCCCCATCATTTTGTATTGATTGGTAAAGGCATATTCAAAGAGCAATTCCCCGCCAAATAGATGTTCTCTCGAGATCCCCATCTGTTCGCAATAGGCCAGCATGGCTTTTTCCATGGGATCATATGTTTCGCTTTCACAGGCCAGCCCCATTACCTCGGTCATATTCAGGATATCGTCATCGATAGCCCAACTATCCTGAACAGTCATCTGATTCAAGGTTATGGTTCCGGTTTTGTCGACACATAATACTGAGATGGCGCCCAGGGTTTCGACAGAAGACAGGCGCCTTACCAGCGAGTTTTTCCTTGCCAGTCGCCAAGCCCCCATGGACAGGAAAATGGTCAGGACCACCGGGAATTCTTCCGGTATCATGGCCATGGCCAGGGTTATTCCTGCCAGAATACTATCGATGATCCGCTCTCGCAGGACCAGGTCAGCCAGGTTATAATAAGTCACCACGACGACCAGCACAAAGAAAAGTGCAGCAATACCGGCACTCAACCTAACCAAATGTCCGGTCTGCTTCTGTAAAGGAGTCTGGTGTTCAGGAGCGGCAGCAACGTTCAAACCGATTTTTCCGTACAAGGTGTTGGTCCCGATTTTATCGACTGCAACAGTAGCACTGCCCTGGATGACCAGGGTGCCAGCATAACAATAATCCTTGCGCCAGAAGTCCACATTGTTCGACTCCAGGGATTCAGCTGGAACCTTCCATACGCCTTCAGCCTCCCCGCTTAAAGAGGACTCATCCACACAAAGATCGCTGGATTTAATAACATGACCATCCGCAGGTATCTTGGTTCCCTCGCAGATCAGCATCAAATCACCGGGGACCAGGTCGGTGCTGTCTATAACTGTTTCGATTCCGTCGCGAATGACTCTGATGCGGGGAGCCGAGAGTTCCTTCAGGGCATGCAGGGTGCGGTCTGTCTTCCATTCCTGAATTAAATCGATACCGATGATGACCATTACGAATATCAACATTATGGCCCCGTCCCGGGGTTCTCCAAGGATGAAATAAATTGCTGCTGCAGCCAGTAATAGAAGAAACATTGGCTGGGTGATCGTGCGCAACGCTTTGTTCAAAAAGCTCGGTTTCTTTTCGGGCGCAAGTTCATTCCTGCCGTATTGCTCCTGCAGTTGCCTGGCTTGCTCACTGCTCAAGCCATGGATCACAATGGGAGTCTTGGACTCAGCCATGCTATAACCTCCAGTCAACCGAGTCAGGTCACCATTAAGAAACTCTAATTACTAAATTATAGCAGATAAGTGCTATTGCTGCGCTTCAGCATCGGCTGGGCCAAACATGCCAGCCTGTATTCCGCAGGCAGTACCATCGGTTTTGCATGGGCGGACAGGGAGTATAACACTGGACTTGTCCCAACAGCCATTTCGGCTTATAGACTCTGGGCAGCACTAGATTAAGGTCGTCAGGAAGCGGTTCGGATTTGACAAAAATGGCTGGAGATATAGAATAGATATAGTCCACTGCAATGCACAAAGATGTGCACAAGAGGAGGAGCGCGATGTCGGGTTTTCGTACGGATTTGCTTAACCCCAGTCTGAAGGAGGTTTTGACAACCTTTCGCCTGGATAAAAACTATGTTTACGGGGAAGGCAGTTATCTGACTGACGAACAGGGAGTAAAATACCTGGATTTCATCGCCCAATACGGGGCGGTTCCTTTTGGGTACAATCCTGATTTCATCTGGGATGCCCTGGATGATGTGAGGCACCGTAAATTGCCAAGCCTGGTGCAGCCTTCGCTTCCCGGTGAAGCTCTCAAGTTGGCCAATATGCTGGCAGATTGCACCCCGGGTGATCTGTGCTACGCCACCTTCTGCCAGAGCGGTACTGAAGCGGTGGAAGCGGCTATAAAACTGGCCCGTTCCACTACCGGGCGACAGTATGTGATTTCTGCCACCAACAGTTTCCATGGCAAAACCTTGGGGGCACTGTCAGCGACCGGCAAGTCCTCTTACCAGGAACCATTCCTGGCCCCTGCGCCGGGTTTTCTTAAAGTCCCCTACAATGATATAGCTTCCCTGGAACAGGTACTTGATGAGCATCGTAATGAGGTAGCTGCATTCATCATCGAACCGGTCCAGGGGGAGGGCGGCATTGTGGTGGGGCGGCCCGATTATCTTAAAGCTGCGCAAGATCTCTGCCGCCGCCACGAGGTGGTATTCATTGTCGATGAAATCCAGACCGGTCTGGGGCGTACCGGAAAATTGTTTGCCAGTGAGCATGCGGGCTTGGAACCGGATGTCATGCTGCTGGCGAAAGCCCTGGGGGGCGGGGTATTGCCCTTGGGGGTATGTCTGAGTTCACCCCGGGTCTGGAATGATGAATTCGGCATGCTGCACAGTTCAACTTTTGCCAACAACCAGTTGACCTGCGCGGTGGGCGCAGCTGTCCTGGAGTACCTGTGCCGTGATGATCGGAGTATGGTGACCGAAATTCAGGCCAAGGGCGAATATTTGCTGCAAGGAGCCCGGCAATTGTGGCAGCAATACCCACAGGTCATCAAGGAAGTCCGGGGACAGGGCCTGATGGTCGGGGTAGAGTTCAGTTCCATAAAGGACGTGGGATCTTTCGACATGGCCTACATGGAGGAACAGGGGGGATTCACCGCTCTGCTGGCCGGCTTTTTGCTAAACGTATACCAGATCCGGCTGGCGCCTTTCCTGAACAATTCCATGACCCTGCGCCTGGAACCGGCTTTGACTATAAAAAAGTCTGAGATTGACAGGATGTTGGAGGCTTTGAACGTGGTTTGCCGTCTCCTGACCTGCCAGGATTATGCCAGCCTTTACCGTTATCTGATCGATGATCTGCGCCGACCCGAGATTGGGCGGGATTACCGCGCATTCACCCGGAAAACCAAGGCGTCCCAGTTGCTGCCAGGGGAAAAACCGACCCGCAAATTCGCATTTTTGATCCATTATCCGGCACCCGAGGATGTGGTGATCAACAACCCCTCCTTCCGTAATTACAGCCGGGACGAGCTTTACCGTTTCATGCACTGGGAGAGCCTTACTACCGATCCCGGTATATGCAATTATATGCCGGCGATCAAGTCCAAGCAGGGCACAATAGCTGAAGGCTGGCTGATCGGAGTGCCTCTGGGAGCCAGGGAGATGATGAGCTGGCCCAATGAGGATACCGTTGATATCATCGGCCGCGCTGTAGATATCGGCAAAGACCTGGGGGCCGAGATCGTAGGATTGGGAGCCCTGACTTCAGTGGTCACCAAGGGCGGGCGCGCAGTGACCGGGCGGGGAGTGGCCATAACCAGCGGCAACAGCCTGACCACCTTGATGGCCGTGGAGGCCCTGTTCAGGGGAGCAGAGAAAATGTGCATCGACCCGATCGC
>JAAZOA010000269.1 GCA_012798055.1 Syntrophomonadaceae bacterium
GAATTCAGGATTATCCAAACCGAAAAAGCGCTGCAGCCAGTTCTTCTCCCCTTCCTTCCGGTTGCTTCGGCGCAGCGTGTAGTTGCTGCCTTTGTTGCCAGAGCCCAGCTCGGCGCTGATCAACATCCCGTTTTCGAACCTCAACTCCTGCAGATACGATCGGATTTGGGCAATATAGTCATCCTCAAGCTCATTTTTGAGCATGGTGAAAAACCGTTTAAAACCTGGGGAGACGAATTTACTAGCTTCGTTATCAGCCAGGCCACGCAGTCTGACCAAGACCTCCAGCAGCATGTTCATCACGTCATTGGCCCGCCGCAGGACTGCATCAGGATATTTTCGCAACATCCCGAAATAGAATTTTTGTTCTCCAGTCAGAGCCTCTTCGGTCAGTGCATACATAGTGCGTATCGACTGGCGATTGGACAGGCAGTCCCGGAGGATCTGCTGGCGGTAAAGAAGGCTTTCCAGCTCTAGGCTGGGTGACAACAGGGCCTGCATGGAGGACTTCATCACTAACTCGTCTCCCCCTGCCATAATCTGTAACATGAGTTCCAATGCCAGGTCTTGCCGTACATCTGCCGCCTGGGGTGGCAGGAGCTTTTCCAAAACAAAATCCTGGTCTCTATGCATCAGAAAAACGTTCATTTTGTATACGCTCCCTTAAAGCTGTATAGGTTAAACGGTATTTCTCCGCCAGTGATAGGGCATAGGAGAGACCGTCAGCAGGCTGACGCAAAATTTCATAGGTTCGCTGGGCCGGATTTTCTGGCACTACCGTGCTGCTCATACTGACTGTAGCCGGGCTAAACGAGGCTAATTCATCGATGAAGGTTACCCAGACACCCAATAAGTCCCGTTGAAGTATTTGGCTCATGATCCGCTGGCTCAGGAAAACTGCATCCTGTAGAGTGGTGGAGGTAAATATCTCATTCAAGATGATAATGCTGGCCGGGGAAGCTTTGTCAAGGATGGCATGCATCCGCTTCAGGTCGTCCTGCAGTTTGCCGACCAGGTCAGTTATCGATTCTTCTTTTTCGAAATGGGTGAAAATCTGGTCGAACATGAATAGCTGGGCATCTTTTCCTGGTACCGGAAGCCCCAGACTGGCCAAGTAGTGCATCTGCCCGAAAGCACGGGCAAAGGTTGTCTTGCCCCCCTGGTTGGGACCAGTGACCACCAGGATCCGCTCTTGGTCATGCAAATAGAAATCATTGGTTACCAATCTGCCTCCGCTTTTATGCAACTTCAGGGCGAGAGCCAAGTCAAATCCCCCATGATTGCATATATCTTTTTTATGAACCAATTGGGGCTGGCAGAAGGGGAACCCGTTATTTTTGAGGGGAGATATAAGATCCATGTAAGCCAGGTAAAATTGTATTTCCCGGTCGAAACTTCCTATTTTCGCGTCCATGAAAAGCTCATAATTTTCGCAGCACTGGGCCATTCTCTCGAAAACTGAATGATTCATACGGGCTACCTGTTCCAGGATCCCTGCTTCCACATGGTTCATATCGGCATGCTCGGCAAACGCTACCCGGTAGTCCTGACCCGCCGCCTGCTGGAATTTAGCGAAAATATTTTGGACTTCAGCACTGTAGTCGCTTTCCTGGTCGTAGGGCAGGATTTGGATACAGACTCCATTCTTCCTGCTCCAGCGGGTATCATCGATGCGCAGGCAGTATATGATAGTAGTCAGGTCAGCAACCAGCTGGTCAGTTTCCGCTTGCATGCGCCTGAAAGCTTCGCTCTCAGCATAAGCATCTATGTATTCGCGAAAAGCCGAGAGACCTGCAGAAACCGGTTCAGCTGAGGAAAGATTCTTAACCAGATCCAGGACAGAGCGGCAGTACAAAGCCACGCCGTCCACGAACCAGCGCTGTTGCTGCAATTTGTAATGCAGCTTTCCTGCTTGAGCCTGGTATTGGCGCACCGTGCGCATCTGTTGGGCGAAGTCTTCTATTGCCTGGCGCACCGGTTCTTTGGCGAGGTCGCGCATTATAGCCTGGCTGTATTCGATTGCCGCGATATCTCCAAGAGCAACGTAATAAAATGGCTGCAGGTGGTATTCCGAGCGGCGGGCGCAAATGCTTTCCACCAATTGATCAAGGTTAAGATCGGCAAAAAATTCGGGCATGACCTGCTGCTCGAGGTTCCGATATGATTCAGTTGATTCAAACAGGATGCTCTTGAAATCCAAAGCTTATACCTTCCTTGCAGGACTTTTATCAGCGGCAACCCATTGTGGAAGGGGCTGCCCAGGTTGAGCAGAAAACGGGGCTAATTAGAACTTGTATCCCCCAGTCCGCTGGGGGGGCAGATACCTAAAAACCGGCGTAGCTCGGATTGCCAGAACCTGAGCCAAAGCCAGGAGCAGCATGCTTGCGTAAAGTCCCAGCAGGTGCTCTAAAAGCGGCAGGATAATTAGACTGCCACCCAGGCCAGCCATCGCCGTCATGAAGACCTTTTCTAGGAACCTGGCGCGATGGTATAATCGGGCGCAAAAATAAAGAATCAAGAGGAGCACGGTGTCATCCACACCCCCTGACCGAACGAGATACTGGGGTAGATATAAGCGCCCGATTTTATTACTCGGCTGTAACAGACGGATTGCATAATAAAACTCCCATCTAATCGTAATAGATAGGAGCCATCAGTAAACCAGTTCCGCACTATCTGCGTGGTGAGCTCCATCACCGTCATAATATTATTCAGCTCAATATTTGCTTCAAAAGAAATGACCAGCTTCTGTGGCGAGGGCTATGCTTAAACTGGACAATGATTGCCGGATACAAGAGCTATGGCTTTAATCCAAGCATCCTGTTCGCCCTTGGTAATTTCACCGTTATGATTGTGGCCGTGCTTATCGATGTAGCCGGTCAGTTCCCGACTAAGGATAGCTAGCCGGTCTATCTGCAGGCTGCACAGTTTCCGCAGCAGTTTTTTATCCAGGGGCAGATCCAGTGCGGCCCTGAAATGGGGCAGGCACA
>JAAZOA010000270.1 GCA_012798055.1 Syntrophomonadaceae bacterium
CACTGGCCAGGAACCAGATACCCACACTGTGACAATTGGGGTCATGGAAATTGGACTGGACGGTGAAAACCCTTTCAATTTCGATGTCCAGATTGGTTTCCTCCTTGAACTCGCGTTTGACCCCCTGGTACACATCCTCATGGTATTCCAGGTAACCACAGGGGATACACCACAGATCTTCGAAGGCGCCGGCCCTGCGACGTCCTAGGAGCACCTGGAATTGTTCGTTCACGCCAATCGCTGCAACCCCAACTACCGGATTTTCATAAAAAATATAGGAACAGCCAGTACAGGTCAGACGGGGCAGTTCCTGCTTGCGCTGGTATTTGAGCCTCTCACCGCATTTGGGACAGTATTCGAACCGCTGGGACCTCTTGGTGGTCAAGGGATATACCTCCTCCGCACTGACTTTGCACACTAAGTCTAAAGCAATCATCGCGGCTACTTTTTTATTATATCTGCAACCTGATCAGAAACCAAGCCAGAGGCCGTGGGAGGCACATTCTCTTGATTCTCCCCATGAGGACTACTCGATTTTCGGACAAGATATTTATATAAAACTTGACAAGAGCATTGATAGATTTTATGCTAATTATAGGATATAGCAAAGGGGTAATAGTTGTGGTTGATGTATCTCGCGACCAGCCTGTTTACAATATCAGTGTGGCAGCGGAATTAGTCGGTGTACATCCGCGTACCCTTAGAATATACGAGGAATTAGGCCTGGTTGTCCCTGCTCGCACCGAAGGGAATACCAGGCTTTTTTCCAACGCGGATATAGAGATGCTGCGGCATATCCGGTTCCTTATCCAGGAACTGGGCTTAAACCTGGCTGGAGTAAAACTGGTACTCAGGATGGAACAATCGTTGCGTATCCGGATAGAAGACTGGTGCGAATGATCTCTTGGCCGATGCAACCGGCTAAAATCTATTAAAATTTGGAGGTGTTTTGAATGGGAAAAGCCGTCGGAATTGACCTGGGGACTACCAACTCAGCGGTAGCCATTGTTGAATCAGGCAAGCCAGTTATTATCGTCAATGCGGAAGGAGACCGGGTCACACCCTCAGTAGTAGCCTTTACCAAAGACAACCGCCGCCTGGTGGGGACCCTGGCCAAACGCCAGGCTATTATGAATCCAGAGGCTACCATATACTCGGCTAAAAGATTTATCGGGCGCAAATACGACGAGGTCACCGGGGAAATGAAAATGGTCCCCTACAAGGTCATAAAAGGGACCAATGACAAAGCCTATTTCGAAATAAACGGGGAATCTTACGCCCCAGAGGCGATCAGCGCGCAGGTGCTGCGCAAACTGGTGGATGATGCGTCAGCCTACTTGGGGGAGAAGGTGACCGATGCGGTCATCACCGTGCCCGCATATTTTAATGACGCTCAGCGCCAGGCCACGAAAGATGCTGGGCAGATTGCAGGATTAAAAGTATTGCGCATCATCAACGAACCGACCGCAGCCGCGCTGGCTTACGGTTTGGACAGTCATAAAAATGAAACCGTAATGATCTTCGATCTAGGTGGAGGTACTTTTGACGTTTCGATCCTGGATATCGGGGATGGTGTGGTCGAAGTAAGATCGACCTCGGGTGACACCCACCTGGGGGGGGACGATTTCGATAAATTGATAGTGGACTGGATGGCTGAGGAGTTCAAGAAGAGTGAAGGCATTGATTTGCGCAAGGACAAGCAGGCTCTGCAGCGGCTCTATGAAGCGGCTGAGAAGGCCAAGGTCGAACTGTCCAGCACCACCAATACTACCATCACTCTGCCATTTATTACTGCCGATGCCAGCGGCCCAAAGCATCTGGATATGAAGTTGACCAGGGCCAAGTTTGACGATTTGATCCATTCTCTGCTGGAACGCTGCATGATTTCGGTCAAACAGGCGCTTAAGGACGGTAATCTAACCGAAAAGGACCTGGATGAGGTTATACTGGTAGGCGGATCGACCCGGGTTTTAGCGGTACAGGAACTGGTGCGTTCTTTTACCGGCAAGGGACCCAATATGTCAGTCAATCCTGATGAGGTGGTAGCGCTGGGAGCAGCCGTTCAGGCTGCCATAATAACCGGCGAAGTCAAAGATGTTTTGCTGCTGGATGTTACCCCATTATCGCTGGGCTTGGAGACTATGGGCGGAGTAATGACTCGCCTGATTGACCGCAACACAACTATCCCCTGCCAGCGGACCGAGGTGTTCAGCACCGCTGAAGACAATCAGCCATCAGTTGATATAGTCGTCTTGCAGGGCGAGAGGGAATTAGCTAAGGATAACCGTCAGATCGGGCGCTTCCGTCTGGACGGGATTGCCCCGGCACCGAGGGGGGTTCCGCAGATAGAGGTTACTTTCGATATCGACACTAACGGTATCTTGAGCGTCTCGGCCCGGGACAAGGCCACTGCCAAGGAACAGAAGATAACCATAAGCGGTTCCACTAACCTGGACAAAAACGAGATTGAGAGCATGATCAAGGACGCAGAAGCCCACGCAGCCGAAGATAAAAAGCGCCGCGAAAATATAGACTTGAAAAACGAAGCCGATTCTCTGGCCCACCAGCTGAACCGTAACCTGAAAGATTTGGGCGATAGGGTGCCCCTGCACGAAAAGGCCCGGATAGAACAGCTGATCGCGGATACCAAGGCTGCGGTGGAGGCTGAGACCCCAACTGAAAGACTGCGGGCCCTGATCAGTGACCTTCAGCAGGCCAGCCATGGTTTGGCCAGCGCGGCTCAACAAGCCGAGGCTACCGCCGGAGGCAAACAACAGGGTGTGGATGACACGATAGAAGCGGATTTCGAAGAATAATTGCACTCAGGCCAGGAAAACCAGCCATGTCCGGTGGCATCGTACCGGGCATGGCCTGGCTTTTCCGTCGGAAGAGCCTTGCGGAAAGAAGGTGAGGCAGTTTGAAATACAAGGATTATTACCAGGCCCTGGGGGTGAGCAAGACAGCCACCCAGAAGGAGATCCAGGCTGCTTATCGCAAGTTGGCCCGTAAACTGCACCCGGATGTGAACAAAGCGCCGGATGCGGAAGAAAGGTTCAAGACTATCAATGAAGCATACGAAGTCCTAAAGGATCCGGAGAAGCGCAAGCGCTACGATGCGCTGGGAGCCAACTGGCGGGAAGGCGAAAACTATACTCCTCCTCCTGGTTGGGAGAATGTACAGTTCGATTTCGGCACCAGCCCAGGTGGATTTGGTTTTGAAGGAGGTGCAGGGCAGTTCAGTGACTTCTTCCAGGAGCTTTTTGGACGTGCGACAGGCCGCCGCAGCACCCAGGAGAGACCCGACTGGGCCATACGGGGTGCGGACCAGGAAGCAGACATAGAACTCACCCTGGAGGAAGCCTACCATGGGGTGAGCAGGACTTTGCGCCTCCAGCAATTGGAAAGGGATGGATCGGGTTGGACACCCAAAATCAAGGAGATCAATGTGCA
>JAAZOA010000271.1 GCA_012798055.1 Syntrophomonadaceae bacterium
ATAATTCTGCGCGAATCCTTGACCGCCTCTTTCGCCCTGGCCTTGGTCTTGATGCTTGCAGGCACCTATTTTGCTGTTTTCGAGCATCACATCCACAGCCATATGCATCCGGAAATGACTCACGAACACCGCCACAACCATGAGGACGGCCATCACGACCATGCGCATGATTTCGAGGTCAACGGCGCCCATAGCCACGAACATAGTCACCCTGCCAAACGCCACACGCATCCGCACACTCCGGACATGCATCACCGCCATCAGCATTGATACCACCAATAAGAAGTGCCTACAACCCTCGGCTGGGAAGAAGGAGCCCCTGCGCATCCCCGCTTTTGCCTTTTTTTATTTGTTAGGCAATGCTGAAAAGCATGGCTATGAGGGGGATAGGTCCAGTTGAGTATGGTTGCCCGGATTTAGCGATGCCTTGGGAGAACGTGGGCAAATAATGCGTTTTTTGCCTATATGTATAAAACGTGTGCAAAGTCTGCACACGTTTTACGCTTAACGATAGTCCCATTTACGTTATTACTTCCGCCCGAATATGCTCCAGATCCCGCTGTGTTTTTTGAATTCGATGGCGAAGAACTGCTCCGCCTTGTCTAAGTCCATCACTATATATTCCCTCGATTTATAGGCCTCCAGGTCCTCTGGCAGCTCCTTGATAATACGGTCTGCCTCCCAGGTCTGGGCGGCATTGTATCGCAGTTGGCCATGCCTTTTGTCCACCTCGAAAGCCTTTTTGTTAGTGTCCCAGGCTCTCTGAATGGTCTTGATGGCTTGGGAGCCGGTCACTTTCTCGCTGAAATAATCGTCCAGGGTCAAGGGCCGAATATACTCGGGTATATCCCGCGCAGAATGCGAGGAAATGATGTCCAAAATAATCCGGGAGGAGACCTCCAGAACATCCGGGGCTTCCTCAATGTCGTCTTCTTTCATCGCCTCCAGCATCTCTGGCAGTATCTCCAGCATGCGCCGCAGGTATTCGCGATAAAAGGCGGTGCCGATATTCTTTTGCACCTTGCGGACCACGCTGTTCTTCATGAGCTCGGTGTTCTTCAGCCCGGCCTGCACATGGCACAGCACGGTGCGGCGGATCACCTCCGGGGAAACTGCCTTGACGTCCTCATTGGCGCTGATGACCACTGCTGGATAAGTCAGAATATTTTCAGCCACCCCGAAATCATCATTCTTAATAGTCTCTATAGCGTGTTGATTGAAGCGGACCTGGGTGAGATCATCCACGATTATAGGCGCAACTTTGACCCGGTTTTTCAGTTCATTGATAGCCGAGCGGGTGAAATCCGGTGCCGCCAGTTTGGTTTTTTGGCCGATCATCATCTGCAGCAAGGTTTCCAGAAAACTGGTCTTGCCAGCTTTGCTCTTGCCATATACTAAGCCGAATACCGGGTAAGGCAGCAGCGGCTGATTATATTTCACCGCCATGTTTCGCAAGCTGGCCATGAAGGGAGTGGTGAAAAACCAGTTGGCAAAAGCATAGTATTTGTATTGCATGCCGTCCACATCGCCGTGGAATTTCTGGTAGCCTTCCATATAGTCCAGGAACAGTCCCACATCGTTTTGGATTTCTTCCTGAGACGGACTCAAGTCCAGTTGCCGATCGTTTAGGGTGACCTCCCCCAGCGGAATATCGATCACCATCTGCGGGTATTCGTTGCGCCACTCTTTCTCCCTGATGTTGGCCTCCACCACCCGGCGCCGGGTCTGTAGAACCGTCTCCGGCGACAGCATGATCTTGCCTTTCTTGTCGGCTTTGGGCATGTAGGGAGTCAGTTTGCTGGCCAGGTTTTTAACGTCCAGGACGAACCTGATCTCTTCTTTTAGCTCGGTTTGCGGCTCGATCACCATGGCTTTCTTTACTTTAACCGTCTGCATTATCGGTATCTCATTCAGATTTTCACCATCATCCGCCAATCGCAACGCCGCAACCGATATGTCATCGGAACTCATTTCTTTCAGCTGATCGAAACTCTGTTTATACCAGCCGAAAGCCCGCTCCCCGTCCACATAGCAGACATTTTCCCGCTGCTTGCCGGAGAAGGCTGCATAGGACATATTGGCGGACCCCATAATCACCCTTTTACGGCCATCGTCAGCCTCCAGCAGATAGATCTTCTCGTGGGACAATTTCTCCCGGGCCACCCGAAGCCTCAGTGTATGGTTATCTATTCGGGCTAATAGATCGGTCTTGGTCTGATTAGATATAGCCTTGAGCCGCTCAATGGTTTTGAGCTGATAAGCCATGATCTCCTGGAGGTTATAGGATATGACCTCGTCAAAACCGAAGATGATCTCGGCGTAAGGAAATTTTTGCAGTAGAGCGTAAATGAATCCCATGCCCGAAGAATAGGTAATCGCGTAAAGCCGGTCGAATCCCGCGAACAGCTCCTCCCAGCCCATGGCGTCTGCTGTCACGAAGTCCATCTGCACCACATCGATTTTACCAGTAGGAGCCGCTTGTTCCTGGAACAAATCGACCTGCTGGCTTTGTAAATCATCAAACAGCGCTATGTTCTTGCTCATATATGTTTCACCACGTTCTCCCTAATAGTCCCAATTTGAACTCTGCTTCTCGACTTCTGTTTCAGTATATCAAAATTTCAGGAGGCATCAGGTAGAAACCTAGAAATGGACTTCAATACTGAGCTGGGACGCAGCCAGCGGATCCTGGTCTACGATGTCAAGTATCCCGTCACCGGCGCCGGAGTAGCGACCTCCATGGACAGCATCATTACCAAGAACATTTTCCCTGGTCTCGGCGGCAATTTTACCGGCAAGCTCGATGCCCGGTTAGTCATTAAAGACAGTACCGAGCTGGAACTAATCTGGCCTGGTGATTATGCAACCGGCCGCGGGCGGGACTTCCCGCTCGCTGGCACATCTATTAAATGATAGGAGATGCAGCGTGGAAGATTTACTTTACAGAGTTGGGCATGTATTGTGTATTGAGTCCGTATAATTGTGTAA
>JAAZOA010000272.1 GCA_012798055.1 Syntrophomonadaceae bacterium
AGGTCTGCTTCAAACACTTGAAACAATCGCTTCCGGTTCTCCAAAACCCTGTCGTTCTGGTCACCTACATGCAAGCCCAGGTTCAGCTCTGCATATTCCCCGGAACTCACCCCGCCCCAACGGGTCGAAAAAGCGACTTCAGCTCCAGCTTGGCTCCAGTCCGGAACTGTAATAATTCTTATCCCGTTTTTTTCCCTGTAATCCCATTCTGACATTTGTTCTACCTTTTCTCTTGGCGTAAAATTAGATCAGGAGGTGCTTTGGGGTGAATTGTCCGGAATGTGACTCGAATCTTTATGATGTGAACCACCCCTGCCCTAAATGCGGGCTTGATCTAAGCCGCTCGGCTTGGGTGGTAATTGCCACCATTACCCCGCCTGAAGACGCTGTCCTGGAAAGTCTGATCCAATCATTTGGCATCCCGGTCAGATTAATCCATTCAGTCGGATCAGTACTAGGTTTGGCAATCGGACCACTGGGCGAAGTCAAGATCGCGGTTCCTGAGCAATATGCCGCGCGGGTCCGGCAACTGCTGGCAGCAGAAGCGGAAGAGCGTTCCTAATTATTAAGGTTGCGGAAAAGAGCGCCTTCGCATGCAGGTTGATGCCCGGTTGGGCTATTCCTTGTTCTTCATCTGGTCTATGGTATTGATGAAACTGTTCAGGTCGGTAAATTGCCGGTAAACCGAAGCGAACCGCACATAAGCCACATCGTCCAATTCCCGCAGGCGATCCATCACCATTTCGCCGATTGCCCGGCTGCTTATTTCCCGGTCATTCAAATCCCTGAGGTCGGCTTCGATCCCATTGACTACATTCTCAATTTCTTCCGAGCTGACCGGGCGCTTCTCACAGGCCCGGGTGATGCCGTTGATTATCTTGTCGCGGTCGAATTGTTCGCGCTCTCCACCTTTTTTTACGACCAGCAGCGGTCTTTCTTCCACCCGTTCATAAGTTGTGAACCTTTTTTTGCATGCGGTGCATTCGCGCCGACGCCTGATCACTGCCCCGTCTTCACTGGAACGACTGTCGATCACTTTGCTCTCCGCCTCGTGGCAAAAGGGACACATCATATTTACCACTCCTTTGGGGAATATGTTCCTCCAAGTTTAGCCGGTTATATGCCCTATTATGAACAAAATGCACCTGATTATCAACAATCCGTCCGTCCACAAATTGATAAACCAGCGTTCAAGCTCTGCATGCCTTTTGAAAAAGTGGCGGGTATAAGCTAATATGATATAAGCAAAGGAGTGGTATATATCTTGGAACAGGTTAGAGTAAGGTTCGCACCCAGTCCCACTGGGACTTTGCATATTGGCGGTGCCCGGACAGCCCTCTTCAACTGGCTCTATGCCCGCAATCGCGGGGGGAGGTTCATCCTGCGCCTGGAGGACACTGATTGGGGCCGTTCCAGTGAAGATGCGGCTGCAGGCATAATAGAAGGTCTTCGATGGCTGGGACTGGATTGGGACGAGGGCCCTGATATAGGGGGCGATTGGGGTCCCTATCGGCAAAGTCAACGGTTGGACATTTACCGTCAATATCTCCAGCAACTGCTTGAGGAGGGGAAAGCATATTACTGCTTCTGCACCCCGGAAGAATTGCAGGAGCAGAGGACCAGGGCCCAGGAACAGAAGGCGAATTATCGCTACGAAAAGACCTGCAGTTCTCTCACTCAAGCCCAGGTCAAACAGTTCCTGGACCAAGGTGCCAAACCAGTAGTGCGGCTAAAAGTGGATCCGGCTGGAAAAACAGTGGTACCGGACCTTATCCGGGGCCACGTTGAATTTGACAATGGTCTGCTGGATGATTTCATTATAGCCAAGTCAGATGGTTGGCCTACCTACAATTTCGCTGTGGTGGTGGATGACCACACCATGGAAATAAGTCACGTTATCCGGGCGGAGGAACACTTATCCAACACTCCCAAACAGCTGCAGGTATATGCCAGCCTGGATTGGAGTCCGCCTCAATTTGCCCATGTTTCAATGATATTGGCCCCTGACCGCAGCAAACTCTCCAAAAGACACGGAGCTACTTCCGTGCAGGAGTTCCGTGATCAGGGTTATTTGCCGGAAGCTGTGGTTAATTACCTGGCACTGTTGGGTTGGTCTCCAGGGGGAGAATCAGATATCTTCCCCTGGGCGGAGATGGCTTCCCGGTTTTCCCTTGACCAGGTCAACCGAGCCCCTGCAGTCTATGATCTGCAGAAGCTAAACTGGATGAACGGTTATTACATTTCCGTTGCCGAATTGGAGCGTATTGTAGCTTTGGTCAGCACCGAAGCCAGACGCAGGGGGTGGTTGAGGGACGATAATCCCGCCTATTTTGCCGCAGCCGTGGATTTGGTCCGCAGCCGTGCCAAAACCACCACTGAGATTCTTGACCTTGCCGAATATTTCTTCCTCCCCCCGCAAATATACGAGGAGAAAGGCATCCACAAATATTTCTCCGCTCCTGAAGCCCTGGACCGTCTCAGAGCCGTAGATGCGGTGCTGGAACATGCTGGCAGCTTTGATCCGGCTAC
>JAAZOA010000273.1 GCA_012798055.1 Syntrophomonadaceae bacterium
AGGCGCCGCGGGATCAGGCTGTTGCCCCCCGATGTGGGATTAAGCGCCGGCGACTTCAGCGTGGAAGGTGAAAAAGCCATACGGGTTGGCCTCAAACAGATCAAGGGTTTGAGCCGGGAGAGCCTGGATTCCATCCTGGCGGCCCGGGCACAGCGGCCCTACGCTTCGGCCCTTGACTTCGTCATGCGCACCAGCGTTCCCCTGGACGAATTGGAGAACCTGGCCCGTTGCGGAGCCCTGGACTCTTTATGTCCTAACCGGCGTTTTCTTCTGGGCCGGATCTCCCCTTACCTGGAAAAAAGACGGGCCCGGCAAAATGGGGAGACCCTGCTCTTCAGCGCGGCGGCAAATGCCCCTGATTGCCTAGACTTCAACCGGGACGAAAAACGGTCCTGGGAGTACCGACTGCTGGGCCTTTATGTAGGCGAGCATCCCATGGCCGATTGGCGATGCCGCCTGCAAAACCGGGGCATCCTTTCCAGCCTTGATCTGCAGGACCTGCAGTCCGGTACCCAGGTCACCGCGGCCGGACTGCTCCTCTACCCCCACCGGCCCCCTACCCGCAGTGGGCGCATCACCGTTTTCTTCTCCCTGGAAGACGAATATGGCATAACCGATGTGACCATGTTTGAAGACGTCTATATGCAGTACGGATCATATATCTTCGGCCCGCAAAACGGTCCCCTGCTGGTCAGCGGCAGGCTGCAGCGGCGCGGGGAAGGCACAACCCTTCTGGCCGCCCACGTCTCCCCCCTATTGTCACGGGGACGGAGTTGTTGACACATTATTATCTTTTCTGAAGGTCTGCAAAAATGACATAGGAATATAAAATAGGCACAACCGCAGCTATCATCAAGGCAGCAAAAAATACTCCCGCTCCCCAGGGAGACTCAATTGGGGACACAGCCAAGCCGACCAATCCACATACCACCCAGATACGCCCAGCCAAGCGATGGGTGCGCCGCCAGACTTCTTCATTGGCGAGAGTCCATGGGGTTTTGATCCCTACAAAATAATTGTGGCGGAATTGCCCCATGAAGTTGCCGATAACAACGAACAGAACAGCTACCAGCCCTTTGATCAGCAGGGCTACATCCAGATCATGTCCGAGTGCGGCCAATATGCTAATGCCATAAATGATAGCAAAAAATATGACCAGCCCCCAGCGCAGGAAAGTATAAGCGCCTGCAAAACGTTCATAATTGTCACGGCGGGGATCAATCAATGGCAAAAACAACATCATCAAATAGATTCCAACCGTCAGTACCGGCGCAAAAAAAGCTCCGAAGGATTTAGGATAATAGCGATCGATCTCTCCCTGTAAGTTCCAATGCCCTGGAACCATAGCGGGCAGGCGGGGATAGATCCAGATTGCAAACAAAATCATTCCAGCCATTATCAGCCACAACATCCAGTCGCGGCGCAAGGTTTCCCAATCCACACGGTACAGCTTGGAGTTATTCCCGGTCATCTTGGATATCCCCCTTATCCTGTTTATGTTGTGCACTCTGTCCCGAACCTGGTTCAATCCCGCTCTTCAAGTCAGAAACGTTGTAAAACCAGGCTATCATGTCTTGAAAAACCGTGGTGTTCAAGGAGTAGAAAATATTCTGGCCCCGTCTGATATCCTGTACCAGGTTGGCTTGTTTAAGGATGTTCAGATGATGTGAAATGCTGGGTTTGCTTATCTCAAATTGGGCAGCTATTTCCCCAGCCGTAAGGTCACCCTGCTGTAACAATTGCAGGATCTTGCGGCGATTGGCATCCGCTAAAGCCTTGAAAATCAAATTGAGCGGCATAAATATTTCCCCCGGTTGTCATTAGATGTTTGTCTAATTGTCTAATTGTAGTTTACCTAAACTATGCAAACTTAGCAAGAGGCAAGGAAAATATATCCGATATTCTGAGAAATCAATTTAAATGCGAGTAAAAACGTATCTCAAGTGCATTCTCTTGGTAGATTCGTTATGAAGAGAATCGGCCCAATATAATTTACCCTGGCATACATACAAGTACAAATATTTGTGTCAGCAACTCCGTCCCCGTGACACCGTGACAAAAAGGACCCTGCTTGGGGCGCAAGCAGGGTCCATAGTTCTTATGCATTTCAATCATCCCGAAGGCCAAAGCGCCGAGGGTTTGTTTGATGCTGTCCTAGTTCCGAAGCCAAAAGGCTTCAGTTTTGTGCGGCTATCTGATCATCAGCTGTTGGTATACCCGTAATCAAGTTTAAGGATGAGTTGCTCATTTTTACGGCCGGAGCCGCTGTTACCAGCCCCGGCTGCTGCCGCCTCCACCGAAGGAGCCTCCTCCACCAGTGCTGCTGCCTCCACCAAAACCGCCGCCGAATCCGCCCCCACGCCCCCCGCCACGGAACAGCTGGCCCAACAGGAAACCAAGCAGGAAACCGTTCAAGAAGCGCTGATCGAGCCAGATCAGGAAAATAATGAAGACTACCCAAAGGATGACCTGCCAGAGGCCGGCTTCACCATTAGGGCTGGTCACCAGCACCGGTTCATTTCCACCCTCAATATTGATGGTGACCCCATATTCTTTGGCTACCTCGCCTACCACCGCTTTGTATCCGTTAGCCAGTCCCAGGTCATAATTGCCCTGGCGAAAGGCTGGCAGCATATATTCGTCCTGGATGCGGCCCGTTTTTCCATCCGGCAGGGCTCCTTCAAGGCCGTAACCTACCTCAATCCTTGATTTGCGCTCCTCCAGGGCCATGAGAATCAAAACCCCATTATCCAGGTCTTTATCCCCCAACTGCCA
>JAAZOA010000274.1 GCA_012798055.1 Syntrophomonadaceae bacterium
ACAGGCTTAAGAATGACATGATCCGCACTGTGAGCGGCGCCGTTTCTTTTTCCTGGACCTTCATGCGCCTGGCCAACAGCCCGGGATCTCTGCGGACGAAAAAACTGGTGATATATAGAGTCATGCCATTGATTACCGACCACCAAATCCATCCCTGCCAGTATTCAAGCGAACCAGCCGGAAGGAAAAGGGCCAGGGCCATCACGATCATGATGATCACCGGGACCAGAAAAGCGGTTGATTTTGATCTGGTTGCCTCTTCTGCCATGTTGTTTGCCTCCTCATGTCATGTTGTATGACTAATCGGTGCTGCCGGGATTACCCTCGATTCCCAGGTAATTCTGGAGAAGCTTGTTGAACCTGATCCGGGCAGGTGACAGGACATCGGCAACCAGCTCATTGTAGACGCCCTGCCAGGGTTCCTGGATCGGCTTCTGCTTCAATAATACCTGCTTCAACACAGGCATGCTTTTTATGAGCTGGGCAGCCTCCCGGGCCAAAACGTCGATTTCAGGATTGTCTTCCTCCAGGTCGGAAATACGGCCCAGACGTTGGGCGTAATCAAGAGAAATCTGGTATTCCCGGGGGTGTTCCTTGAAGAACTGGGCCAGATCCCCCAAGGTCTGCTGGTAGTCTTCACCCCACTTGAAATCATCCAAAATGCCGTGCAGTTTGCGGTGCTGAGCATACATTTCCGGGCAGGCCTGGGCGTAGGCCGCGACTGTTTCTGCCCCCAGGATTTCAGCGGTGGCCTGGAGAGAAGGGGAATCCAATATGTCCTCATCCAGGAAGGATGCTTCGGCAACCAGCATAGCATCGATCTTTGCTACCCGTTCTTCCAGGGTTTTCAGATCATGCAGCAATTCACGGCGCAGTGATTGCAGGACCTCCCGGGAGGAACCGGGATCCTTTACGTCCCCCAGCATGTCCTTGATATGTTTGAGGTCCAGCCCTAAAGACTTCAGATGTTTGATCAGGCGCATCCGGTGCAGCTCCACCGAACCGTATAAACGGTAACCAGCGGCGGTGCGTTCCGGCTCTGGCAGCAGACCTATCTTATGGTAGTAATTGACGGTTTTTAGGGTAGTGCCGGTCAATTTGACAAAATCGCTCACAGTCAGTTTGTTCATCCTTATCCCACCTTAAGGCAAGTATAAACCAGGCCCTAAGGGCCTGGTCAACCGATTTGTTTTTACTATTGGGGCAGATGGTTGAAGCGGTGAGGAGTAGTGGTAATATATAATATAGTCTTAACAGTAAATTGGAGGCAGAAGCATATGATGTACGACAATATCATCGAGACCATCGGTCACACTCCCCTGGTCAGGATCAACAAATTGAATCCCAATCCTCATGTCCCCCTTTACGCCAAGCTGGAGGGATTCAACCCCACCGGGAGCATCAAGGACCGGATTGCTATCAAAATGGTCGAACAGGCGGAAGAATGCGGTGCGCTGACTCCTGGCAAAACCATTATCGAACCTACCTCCGGCAACACAGGCATAGGACTGGCCATGATAGGGGCGGTAAAGGGTTATGGGGTGGAAATCGTGATGAGTGAAGCGGTTTCGGAGGAACGCCGCAAGATGATCGAGGCATTCGGCGCCAAGACTACCCTTACAGATGCCGCCCAGGGTACGGATGGAGCTATTAGGAGAGCCCACGAACTCTGCCGCCAATATCCTGACAAGTACTTTATGCCCAATCAGTTTTCCAATGAGTATAATAAGCTGGCCCATTATGAAACCACCGCTCATGAGATCTGGGAGGATACAGCCGGCAAGGTTACCCATTTCGTTTCGGCAGTGGGGACCTCGGGCACCCTTATGGGAGTGGGAATGGGGCTCAAGGCCAAAAATCCAAATATAAAGATTGTCGAGGCCCATCCGGTTCTGGGTCATTATATACAGGGCCTAAAAAACATGCAGGAGGCCATAGTCCCGGAAATCTACGATCCTACCCAGATCGACCAGAGGGTCATGATCGATTCTGAAGCTGCTTTTGCCATGTCTCGAACCATCGTAAGGAATGAAGGGATCTTTGTGGGAATGAGCAGCGGAGCGGCCATGATCGCTGCCCTGGAATGCATCCAAAACCTGGAGGAGGGCTTGGTGGTGGTGGTGTTCCCCGACCGGGGCGAGAAGTACCTGAGCACAGGCCTGTTCCAGCTGGCTACCTGAGATAGGCCCCTGCAGCTGCCAAGGCCAGATTTTCTCCAAGCATCGGCCGCTAAACTGGTATAATGGATGATGCCGGGACATCAGGCCCTCCCTGGATAGAACCGGCCAAGAAAGGAATTGAAGGAGAAGACCATGATCAGCATTACCAAACTGCTTTTCGAAGACGAATATTTTGGAGACAGCCTGCGTTACAGCCACGCTGCCAGGGGTGCCACCGATGGCACCACCGCCGGTTCGGGGCCAGTGGTGGTCTGGAATTCCACCCGCACCTGTAATTTGCGCTGTGTCCACTGCTATATGGACTCTGAGGCCAAAAAGTATGCCGGTGAACTGAGTACTGAAGAAGCCAGGCAAATGATCGATGACCTGGCTGATTTCAAGGTGCCGGTCCTCTTGTTTTCAGGTGGTGAACCCTTGCTCAGGCCGGATATTTATGCCCTGATGGAATATGCCGGTTCCCAAGGCATCCGTCCCACCTTGTCCACCAATGGGACCTTGATCACCCGGGAAGTGGCCCGGCGGATAAGAGATATCGGGGTAGGTTATGTAGGCATCTCCCTGGATGGTTTGCGGGAGGTCAACGATAAATTCCGCGGGAAGACAGGGGCATTCGAAGCGGCCATGGCCGGGATCAAGAATTGTGTTGAGGTGGGCCAGCGGGTAGGCCTGCGTTTCACCATAAATGGCCACAATCTGGCGGAACTGGACAACATATTCGATTTCATCGAGGAAGAGAAGATCAACCGGGTCTGCTTCTATCACCTGGTGTATTCCGGACGCGGCCACCAGATGATGGAAGAGGATGTCAGCCCGGAGCAATCGCGGCAAGCAATGGAGACCATCATCCGCCGCAGCATGGATTTTGAACGCCGGGGTCTGAAGAAGGAAGTACTGACCGTCGACAATCACTGCGACGGGGTGTATCTCTACCTGCGCATGCTCCAAGAGGACCCCACCCGAGCCCGGGCCATCAAGGAACTGATCAGCCTGAACGGGGGCAACCGATCGGGGATAGCTTTTGGCGAGATTGACCCGGCGGGGTATGTTCACCCCGACCAGTTCACCCAGCATATCACCTTCGGCAATGTACGGGAACGTAAATTCGGCGATATCTGGACCGACACCTCGAATCCCATCCTGGCCGGCTTGAAAAACAGGAAGCCGCTGCTCAAAGGGCGCTGTTCCCAGTGCCGATACCTGGACATCTGCAACGGCAATTTCAGAACCCGGGCCGAAGCAGTGACGGGAGATTTCTGGGAATCGGATCCGGCCTGTTACCTGACCGACGAAGAAATCGGGATCAATTAGGAAGGGCAGTTGGAAGACATGATGCCGGGAAATTGGAATTTTTAAGGCTAAAACCAACGAATCCAAATATAAACCGTTTACAAGACTAGAAAAATATGTTTATACTTAATATAGCGTGAAAAAGGCAAACTCGTCGAAAGGCGGGGACGCAAAGCCATGGGTCTAAGGCTGCAAGGTTATGACTGCCAGGTTTCCATTAGCAGAGATAAGTATTTGAAACCTGCTGTGCAACCTGCACAGGCAGGTTTTTTTATCCGCGGCAACATCGATCGCACCAGGATTTGGCTGTAAAGAAAGCGAGGGATGAGTCAAGGCATGGGCAAAACTGTCGAGGAACTGAATGTAGGCGACAAGGCCTCTTTCACCAAAACCGTAACCGAATATGACGTCTATTCTTTTGCCGGGGTATCTGGCGATTTCAATCCATCCCACACCGATGCCCAGTGGGCTAGTCAGTCCTTCTTCGGCAAGAT
>JAAZOA010000275.1 GCA_012798055.1 Syntrophomonadaceae bacterium
CAGCAGTTCATCCAGGGAAATGAATACCATGATACCAGCGACCCCTGCGGTAACGATTCCCAGCATCATCTCACCATGGTATTGGCGCAGGAAAAGGTAGGCCAAGACTGCACCCAACGGCTCCGCGAGCCCGGAAAACAGGGAGAGCAGGAAAGCTTTGCGCCGATTTCCGGTGGCACAATAGACAGGGATCGATATGGCGATACCCTCCGGGATGTTATGAATGGCGATGGCAATAGCAATGCTTATGCCCAGGGTGGGATTTTCCAGAGCTGAGGTGAAAGTCGCTATCCCCTCCGGAAAATTGTGGACGGCAACTGCCAAAGAGGTGAGCAGGCTCATCCGCAGCAAGGAGAGATCTGCCGGGCTGGCATTTGCCAGGTCAGATTCATCTTTGAGCTCGTGAGGATTGGTGAGGTCAGGGACCAGGAAATCGATCAGGGCGATCACTGCGATACCGGCAAAAAAGCATACCGTGGTCAACAGGTAACCTTGACTGGTGCCCGACACAGTGGACAGCTCAGAGCGCGCCGTGGCGAACAGTTCGATCATAGCCACATATATCATGACTCCGGCCGACAATCCCAGCGCCCCGGCTAGCTGTTTCTTATTGGTTTTCTTGGTGAAGAAGGCCAACGTGCTTCCCAGGCCGGTAGACAAACCTGCTACCAGGGTAAGGGTGAAGGCAAAGATGAGGTTTTGCTGAGAGAGGTCCATTGTTTCTCCTCCTGGCCTGCGATCAGATCAAACGCTCGTCTTTGGTTCAATCATATATTATTGTACCTTGAGCATACAAGGGCTGATATAACAGTTCCCGCGCATCAAACGGAAAAATGTTCAAGGGGTGAAAATACACCCCCCATTGCCCATAACCAATAGTTATGCTATTCTGAGGTTAAGAACCCACATCCAATATCCTAGCAGTACAGGCAGGAAGGAGGTCGTATCGATGCCAGAGGAGTTCAAGCCAGGATGCAAGCGACCCGAGATCAAAAAAATGAGCGTAGCGACTGAAGAGACTACTGCCCAGCCGGCAGCGAAGGAGGCGATGAAATCGATGGTAAAGGTAGGCAAGCCAGCTCCGGATTTTACAGCCGCGGCCTTCTATGAGGGCAAGTTCGTGAATGTGACCCTTTCCGAGTTTAGGGGGAAATGGGTTCTGCTCTGCTTCTATCCGGGAGATTTCACCTTCGTCTGAGCTACCGAAATCGCAGCAGTTGCTGTGAAATATCCCGAATTCCAAGCCCTGGGGGCAGAAGTACTCTCCATGAGCGTTGACAGCGTTTTTGTGCATAAGATGTGGAATGACCATGAATTGAGCAAGATGGTGGGACATGATGTGCCCTTCATGATGTGCTCTGACCAGGATGGCGGTATCGGCAAGGCCTATGGCATTTACGATGAAGACAGCGGGGTTGAGACTAGGGGGAGATTCATCATCGACCCGGACGGAAATATTCAGGGGTTCGAGGTATTGACACCACCTGTAGGGCGCAACGTCAAGGAATCCATACGACAGCTGCAGGCATTTCAGTTGGTGCGCGCATCGGCTGGCACCGAGGCTACTCCCTCAGGCTGGAGGCCTGGCAAGCAGACACTCAAACCTGGACCGGACCTGGTGGGTAATGTCTGGAAGGTCTGGAAGGTGGAAGAGGCGTTTACGGAATAAACAGGATGCACATTAAGGGCGACCGCCCCCGGCAGCCGGGAGGCGGTCATTTCTTGGCGTTATCTCCGGGGACAAATAGTTCAAGCCGAAGCCGGCGGTCATAACACATAGTGCCGTAGATCCGTGGCTTGGCGTCCCTGGCTTACCCCAGATTTGCCAAAGTCGGAGATGGTTAATTCGATCCTGTAAAATACCAGGTGGACCCACCCCTTGGTTTTTAAGGTGTCCAAGGGGCGGGGGCTGGAAGAATGGCTTTATTCGGCAGTAGTTTAATCGCCTGCAGACTCTTCGCCAGCGTCGGTGGATCCAGCGTCGGCATCGGTGCCTTCATCGGCTTCAGCAGCATCGTCTGCAATCACAGCATCTTCGCTATTCTCAACGGTGTTCTCATCGGTGACAGTAGTTGAATCGGCGGAGGTTTCCGCGGGTGCAGCCGTTCCGAAGTATGCGGACAGCCATTTAAAGGGTACATAGGCGTGGCCGCCAGCCAGGGAAGAGAGGGGTTGGGTCTGGGTATCGATAGAGATTTCCGGATTATCGGGGGTACCGGCGACAGAACCGGATACGTTCATGATTCCTAGAATCGGATCCACCACAGTACCAGAGAAGGTGCCCTCGATATTGCCATCATCTAAGATTTTTCCGGTTATGGTCCCTTTCAAAGCTGGAATTTCACCAATAGCACCCGTAACTTCTGCCTTGAATTCACCTTTTGGATCAGGTATGATCGCGTCCAAAGGAGCTATAGTAATGCTAGCAGCAGTTTGGGTCGGAGTAGAGGCGGAAGCGGCGGCGGTCAGATTCAAGGGAGTAGTGATGCCTTCACCCCCATAATGATCTGCATACCGGTGCTGTTGCTAAAGGTTACGGTTTGAGTGGCCTCATCCCATACTGCTTCGATGCCATGGCTCTCCATAGCCCGCAGCGGGATCACGATCTTGCCGCCTTTTTTGTCGGTCGACTGGAACTGGACCAGGTTTTTGTTGGCTTTTTTGACTGTCCAAGCAGCCGAAGCGGTGGTTTCGCTTGTCACCGGTTCGGTGGCGGTCGGTTCGCTAACCAGAGTAGTTTCGGTAGAGTGCTTGGCTTTACCTTTGGCTTGGCCCTTACCTGACTTGTCGGATGCGGCTAAGGCGGAGAGGGACACGGACAGGGTGAAAGTGAGTACCATCAGGAATACCAGGACTTTTTTTGCCTTTTTCATTCTTTCTACCTCCCTTTCTTTATTTGGTTTTTCCCATCTCCGCCGCAAAAAATAACTGCACGCCGAAGCATGCAGCCAATTCTCTGCTTTCTCTTCGGCAACCCGGCGGTCATGGCACCCTGTGCTTTAGATCCTTTGCTTTGCGTCCCTGGCTTTCACCAGGTTTGCTATTATCGGAGATGTTCATTTGGTAAATTATACGATTTTACGGAAGGGGAAACAACGGCTGCCCGGAAGAGCGAATATAATTTTCGTCACCTCCCGGCCGGGTTTCCTCAGCGTGAAATGATAAAGGAGAACAAGCATTTATAGTAAAATGGAAATGGAGG
>JAAZOA010000276.1 GCA_012798055.1 Syntrophomonadaceae bacterium
AAGGCAGGGTAAAAAGAAATGCCTTCAACAATATGCATATCAATCATCTGCTGGCTGGTGAATTTACCGCTGAACAATACCCCCTGGTGGTTGAGCCCTATCAGCGGAACCGGGGCAGTCAAATCAGCGCCCTCCACGAAAAATCCCCCGCTGATCACCACACCGAACGGGTCCCGGCCATTGCCGGTGCCATAAGGATCATCGAATCCGCCGCCATTTACGGCAGCTACGGCACCATATTGGCGGGCGATCTCGCTGGTGGTCTGTCCCTTCTGCCCAATGGTCTCGGCAATCCCAATTTTGATCCGGGTGGGATCGCTGATTTCCATCAAATATCCTTGAAAGCGGGTGCTGCTGACGGTGGTCAGTTTGATATCATCGCTGTGGCTGTTGCTGAATTGGTTTAATCCCTCCTGACCGTCGACGGAGTTGGTGTCCTGTGTATCAGCCAGCAACTGGGTGATTTCATCGTCACTGATCAAGTACTCCAGCCAGTACCAGTGCATGGAGGTCCCAATAGCCCCGACAACTGTGCTGCGGAGATTGGGGAAGGGACCGTAGAGTACTATCCAAGGAGAGGTGAGTAAACCGATTATGAGATTCACGAGCAGGAACTGTCCTACCACTTTTATCAGATGCTTCAAAATCGCTCTTCCCTGCCAATTATCACTGCTGAAATATAGTCCAAACATAGTCAATTTTACAACCATTAAACATAAACGGTCAGAAGAAACAGTTCAGCCCGCAAACCTGGCCAGCCTGCCAAAAGATCCAGCATCATTTTACCAGTTTTTCGAATCGAGCCAGAGAGTCCCCCTGGTATACACCCCAACGGGGCAGCAACAGAAGCCTGTCCTGGGAGGACGCTTCCCTCTGCACCATGGTCACAGCATTCTCGTATCCCGCTTCCACCAACATCCTCTGGATCTGACCATCATACCTGCCGGTGGGGTAGCAGAATGATGATATGGCCTGCCCAAGCTGAGCTTCGATGTTGGTCTTGTCCTGTTCGATTTCCTTTTGGGCAGATGGGGCAGACATATCAGGCAAAAGTGGATGGGTAAGGGTGTGACCGCCGATCTCGATACCCTGCAGAGACAGGAACTTGACCTGGTCCCAATTCATATAGCCCGGATTGCCCACCAGTCCGGAAATGACAAAAACAGTTGCGGTCTGATTGAATTCCTGCAAGATGGGCCAGGCATGCTGGTAAAAAGTATCATAGCCATCATCAAACGTAAGCACCACCATTTTGCTGGTGTCGTAATGGCCTTGCAGCAAGGCTGCAGCCTGCGATAGGGTAATGGTCTGAATGCCTTGCTCGTGAAGGTACTGCATTTGAGCGCGAAAAGCCGATGTTTCCACCCACATGCAGTCAGGCCCTGAACCGATCTGATGATACATAAGTATCGGAATCCTGCCAACTTGGCCATCTGGCAGGGGAATCCTGGCAGGTTCAGGTTTGATCACCTCTAAGGCGGGTTTTTCATCATATTGTTCGGAAGGATTTGATGAGGCTTGGACCCCCCGGGCTAAATCCGCCTCAGAGTGCTGGCTGATCCGAATGAACTGTGGGCCTAATAAGGCAACCATCAATGCTATCAATATGAAAAATTTATGCCACGCCAAGTTTGATACCTCCACCCGACTGTTTTATGATGACCAGAGCTGCGCTTCCGAGACAACCTCCTGGTTGATCAGCGAACAGGAAGGAATATCAGGCCATATCAGCATGTTGCGCACCACGTACAGGTGCAATAAATGGCTGAAATAATTATACTATATATATACAGTCAAAAAATGTATGTATAGAGCCCAGGACTATACTCCTATTACCTGCTGTGCTCACTGGCTCTACCAAATTCCGCTTTGCGCAGGGGAAGAGGAATAAATGTATGAGAAGGATGCATGCGATCGCCACCTCGATGGTTCTGCTGGCCCTGGCCGGTTCCGTATCATCGTGGCCTTACCGGTTCGGATTCACAGGAGGACTGATTTTCGCCGCCTGTGAAGCTTCATTGGTGGGTGCACTTGCGGACTGGTTCGCTGTGGTGGCCTTATTCCGACACCCCCTGGGCCTCAAGTTCATACCTCACACTGCCATTATTCCCAGTAATCGGGGACGTATCATCGAGGGCATTGTCAAAATCGTTGAGAAAGACTGGCTGAGTCTCGACTTCATGCAAGGCAAACTGCAGGATTATCCTATCATCGATGGTGTAGGCGCTCTCCTTGAGACCCGGGAAGGCCAGCGAGGCCTGGAGCGGGTCATCCAATCCATCGTCACCAACGCTCTCAATCACCTGGATTCGGAATCCATAGCCAATTTCGTGCATCTGATGCTGGCAGACAATATAGGTCGAATCAAGGTAGATCCGCATTTAGTCACCCAGTTGGAGTCATCACTCAAGAATCTCTATGGCGAGGACCTGATCAGACTTTGCCTGGACTGGGGTATAGCTGCTACGAAAGGGGAGGAATTCGAGCGCCTGGTCAAGCGGACCATCACCCGGGCAGCTGCAGATTATTCAAACCGGGGCGGTTTCATGCGCCGGCTTAGCAAAGGACTTGGTGAAACCCTGGACATAGTCAATTATGGGGAAGCGGCCGATACCATAGCCCACCGCATAAATCAAATGCTGACCGAGATGAAGGATCCAGGCAACCAATATCATATCAAACTCAGAAACGAACTGGACAACCTGCGGTTGGCAGATCCCGAAGTATCAGCCGAGATGTTGGGGGAACTGCTGAAGAAAGTAGTCAAGACCGACTCCGGGTACAGGGCGTTGGTGGACGTAATCGAGGCTGTGAAAGAGCAGCTCCTGTCAAGCGATACCGAGGATATGCCGATGGTCAAGTATTTCGCGCAGATGATCGCCGAACAATTGCAGAACCTGCGCCGGGACGAAGTCCGAAAGAACCAGGCCGAGGCATGGATCAAAGCTGAATTAGCCAGCCTCCTGGAACGCTATCATGGAGTCATTGGATCGATGGTCAGGGAAAAGCTGCAGGGCTTGAATGATGAGGGATTGGTCCAATCCCTGGAAGATAAAGTTGGCGATGATCTGCAATGGATCCGTATCAATGGCACCATAGTGGGGGCCCTGGTAGGAATTGCCCAGTATCTGCTCCTGCACCTGCTGTAAGTGCGGCAGGCCCCTAGCCCCTGTTGCAGGGACTTCATTATGTGAGGAGGAACAACCATGCCAAAGATCCCTTTTTACTTGGCTCGTATCCTGTCCGTTTCAATTGTTGTATTCTTTGCTTTTTTCCTTGCCCCAGCCACACTTCCAGCATTTGGTGACAAATTCTCCCTGATCCTGGCCCTAATAGTCCTGGCTATCACAATATCGGCCTGGTATATCCCAATGTTGGGCGGATTGCTGTTCGTCCTATTCGGAGTAAGATATTTCATTATGATTGCACGGCCAGGAGAGCTGACTCCTGCTCTCTTGCTTCTGACTGTATTCCTGCTTACCGGAGGGCTATTTATGTGGGAAGGGTATCGTACCAAGAGGGGCAACAAACCCATCGATAGGAGGTTGTGGTTCCCGTAGTATCCTGAATCCTTGTTGGGCATGGCCGGCTGATGAAAGATCAGGAGTTGACATAGCTCTGAATGCGCAGACGGAGAGGCGGAAATGCTATGGAGACATTCGGAATAAGTTTATTATCGATACTGCTGGCTGTGGTCCTGGGGTGCGGTGGCCGTGAAAAAGGTAATTCGCCCTCTATCCCAATGCCATCAGAAACAGCAGGTCAACCGCAATCTCCTCCAGGCTCCTTTAGTCAGCTTCTCCTTAAACTGGTGGAAGCCTATCCAAATTTGTCTTTCAGACAACCAGTGGAATTTTTGCCAGCAGCTGATGGGAGCGACCGGGTATTGGTAGTTGAAAAGGGCGGGAGGGTATTGATTTTTAACAATCATTCCCAGGTTCAGTCCGCAGATATATTTCTGGATATCACCGGCCGGGTGGACAGTCGGTCCTCCGAAAAAGGTCTGCTGGGTCTGGCCTTTCACCCTCGCTTCGCCGAAAATGGCCATTTTTATGTTAACTACACCAACCGTACCGAGACAGTAGTGGCCCGCTATCGGGTCGATCTTCGTGAACCAGCACGGGGTCTGGCTGATAGTGAGCACATCATGCTGACCATACCCCAGCCTTATGCCAATCACAATGGCGGGCACCTGGCCTTCGGACCCGATGGTTATCTATATATCGCTATGGGAGATGGTGGATCAACAGGTGATCCTCAAGGCAATGGCCAGAATCGCGCCACCCTTTTAGGTAAATTACTTCGTATCGACGTTGATAAACCAGACGGGAATCTCGCCTACGGCATCCCAGCCGACAACCCCTTCAACGGTAGACAGGGTGGGTCCAGGCCGGAAATATTCGCATACGGTTTCAGAAATCCTTGGAAATTTAGCTTCGACCGATTCCCCGTGAGGCTATGGCTGGCCGATGTCGGCCAGGATAGCGTCGAAGAAATCGATATAGTCGAGAAAGGGCTCAACTATGGCTGGAATATTATGGAGGGGAGCTGGTGTTACCCGGCTTCCAGACAGTGCAATGCGGAAGGCCTGCAATTGCCGGTTTGGGAATATCGCCATTCCTTGGGCAAGTCAATTGCCGGAGGATACGTATATTACGGCAGCCTAATTCCTATTTCCTATCCTGAAGGGAGCCTATATATGGCGATTATGTGACAGGATCCATATGGGCGCTCCGACTGGAAGGATCCCAAGCTAGCAACCAGGTTTTGATCGAATCTGGCCTAAATATTTCTTCTTTTGGAATAGATCATGACAATGAGCTATATGTTTTGGGTTTTGGTAGCAAAGTTTATCGCCTACAGGATGAGAAACTGAAATAGATATGAGTGACGACCTTGAAGATTACTCACTGGCAATGCATGCTGAAGCATGTGCCGCTTTGCAGCAATCAAGTTTTGAATAAGGATTTCAGCTGCGGCCAATTTGCACAGTTCAAATAGGAGTGAAGATGCAATGTTTAAGACAAAATGGTTTTGGGTCTTGTTTGCGTGGTTGCTAGTTTTAATAGTTCCCACACTTACTGCATCTGCTCATCAGCCGATACTTGAGCGGGACCGAGCCCTAAACGAGAATGAACAATTCGAATTAGGAGTCTATCCGCTCAAAGATCCCACAACGGCGTCCTTGGCCGTATATGGCCGATTGTCATCTCCGACTGAAGTGGATAATTACTCCTTCACAGTCAGTAAATCGGGAACGATTCCTATGCAATTACTGGTACCGGTCCGTTTCTCAAACCAGGCTTTTGAGCCGGAACTATTCGTTCTCAAACCGGGCATTCCAAGCCAGGGCATTTCAAATCTGCCGGTTGAAATCCCACCGGAGTACCAGGCCCAAAAGCTATCTTCACCACGCCCCTGGCAGGTATTCTTTGAACCGTTTAGTTTTGAACGTTTATACAGAGTCGCCGAAGCAAAAATAGAAGTGAATGCTGGCGAAACATATTACCTTATGGTATATTCTCCCAACCATTGTCAGGGGGATTATACGCTGGGTGTTGGTTCAGTGGAGAATTTCAGCGACATTACTCTTATCGATACGATGAAGTCAGTTGCTCAAATGAAACTCGGCTTGGTGGACGCTCAAGATATACCATGGATGGATATAAATGGACTATTTCTCTTTTGGTTTGGCATTACTGTTTCCTTAATAGCGCTTATCTGCACCACAATTCGGAATTATATGTTGTGGATTGGATTTTGCCTTGCTTTGCTAGGAGCGGTGATTCTTTATCGGGCCACTGGCACTAATGGGGTAGCAACATTTCAACTCTTCTTAGCTATCATAGTCTTGGGCTGTAACACTGCAATAAGCCGTGCTCCTAGAAAGCCGGATTCGCTCACCTCCGGTCATTTATTCACCAAAATTATTGCTATTGTCGCTTGGATTGTGATAGCTCTTCTGCTTATATGGTACGTACTTATCTCGAGATAAAACAAACATGTTCATGGT
>JAAZOA010000277.1 GCA_012798055.1 Syntrophomonadaceae bacterium
ACTGCTCGCGATGGGGCTGGCTGTGCTCATGATAACTGATCAGTTTCTTTTTTATTTTGAAGCGATTGAGCAGCTTTACCGTTTGGCGGGTGTCTTCGCAGGCGATCAGATCTACGCGGCGCAAGGTCTTCAGCAGCCTGATACTGCTATCCTCCAGGTTGCCTATCGGTGTCCCGCAAACATACAATTTACCTTGCATGGCTATCTCCCCGCTGCAGGCGTGCCCACCGCCTCGATAAGTGTCGCTGTTTATGCTCGGGGCCCATCCGCCCGTACCAATCGCGGATCTCCTGGCTGTAACCGCCGCCATCGGTGTAAATGATCAGGGGCGGCAGGATTTTCAATACTGGACGTTTTTGCTTAACCCCTTCCAACAGCACCAGCCCGGCCTCTCTCTCCCGGAAAGCATGGACCATCCGCAACCGGCAAATGCCCAGCCCCTCTTTTTCCATATGGGCCAAGGACTCCAGCATGCGGCTTACCGGCTGGATGACGGCCATGCGCCCCCCCGGTTTGAGCAGGTAGGATCCCTTGTGCCACACTTCTCCCAGCTCCAGGCAAAGCTCATGCCTGGCTAAAGCTTGCTCATGATTGCGGCTGACCTTACCCTGCCCGCGCTTCCAAAAAGGGGGATTGCTCAAGACCAGCTCAGCACATCCCCCGCTCAGATGCTTTTCAATTTTCCTGATGTCTGCCTCGATTATGGCGATCCGGTCCTCGACCCGGTTCAGCTTCATGGTGCGACGGGCCCGATCGGCCATGGAGGGCTGCAGTTCGATTCCGGCAACCTTTAGCCCAGGGCTCCTGGCCCCCAGGATCAAAGGTATGACTCCGCTGCCGGTGCCCAGGTCGACCGCCTGGGCCACACCCCCCAGGTCAGGAAAATGAGCCAGCAACACTGAATCCAGGGAAAATCTATAGCCCTGGCGGGCCTGTATGATTTTCAGTCCCCCCAGGATCAGGTCGTCCAGGCTCTCATCTCTGCTCAACAATTCGCCCAGGTCTGCCAAACAACTACTCCTTCTCCATGAAAGCTATACAGAACAGACAACCGTCCCGGCGGGGTTCACCGTAGGCTGCCGGGCATACATGATATCCTTCCTGGTAGAGGCGCCCCAGTTGAGCATAGCCTTCCCCCTGCAGGCGGATCAACTCCTCCCGCGGGCGGGACTCTTGAGGCGTTTGGACGACAGCACCGCTTTCCAGGCGGGTTACCCTCTCTTTAAGATCTCCTATCTCGAGAATCAGCTCCCGGATCAAGACCTTCAACTCTTGTACCGTTTTTTCCATGTTTACCCCTCTCCGGTCGCTTGGAATCGTAGAGCTCCGACTCATATTTCAGGCAGCACATTAGCCGGCCGCAGATTCCCGATATCTTGGTGGGATTGAGGGAGAGGTGCTGCTCCTTGGCCATGCGGATCGAGACCGGTTCGAATTCCCCCAGGAACTTGTTGCAGCACAAGACCCGGCCGCAGGTACCGATCCCCCCAAGCATTTTGGCTTCGTCCCTCACCCCTATCTGGCGCAGCTCGATCCTGGTCTTGAAGATGGAGGCCAGATCTTTCACCAATTCCCGAAAATCCACGCGGCTCTCGGCAGTGAAATAAAAGATTATCTTGCCCAGATCAAAGGTATACTCCACATCTATAAGCCGCATCGGTAAATTGTGGCTTTTTATCTTTTCCCGGCATTTTTCCAAGGCCTCCGCCTCCCGCAGCTTATTCTGCTGATAGATGCGCTGATCCTCTTCGTTCGCCTTGCGGGTGACCTTTTTCAGTGGTTGAACCAGTTGTTCATCGCTGACTTCTTTCTTGGCCAGGGCAACCAAGCCATATTCCACTCCCCGGACAGTCTCCACAATCACTGCATCCCCGACCTGCAGTTCGATGTCTCCGCTGTCAAAATAATATATTTTACCGGCCGGTTTGAACCGGACCCCTACTACCCATGCCACTTGACAACCTCCCTAAATATACTGCAAATTGATTTTCCGGCCATTTATGGCTACCCTCTTATTTTAATGCATCCCGCAAAAGATAGGAAATGTTTATGCTCAGTAAAAGAGGGTTTGCCGGGCCTCGAAATTGACGGCTCAACTCGTCGATCTTCTGCAGACAGGCCATGCTTTTAGCCGCATCCAACGATTTGAGCTGGCCGTAATAATCCCGGTTGTCCTCCAATATCAACAGATCCGGCTGACCGGTATTCTGCAGCACCAGGATATCCCGGAGCATGGCTGTATATAGGCCGATCCGGAGGAGGGGTTTTTTTTCCATATCCTCAGCGCAGCGGAATACCTCCAAATCTGTGCCCGTCTGCAGGGCTCTGATCCGGTCCCGGGCTGCAGGAATGATTTGGTCAAAAACCCCCTCCTCTGCCCACTGCACCGCTGCGGCAATACTGCCCTGGCTCAGACGGGCTATCTGCCTGGCTTGATTCGCTGCTATTCCGCGCTGCTCCAGCAGTGACCTGATGTCAGCTTCTCTGACCGGGGCAAATCTTACCAACTGGCACCGGGACAAGATAGTCTCCAATACCCTTTGGTCTTCAGCGGTCAAGATGATCACCGCATGGGCAGGCGGCTCTTCCAGGGTCTTGAGCAGTGCATTGGCAGCCGGCAGGCTCATTAAATGGGCCTGGCCGATCACGACTACCCGGTGGCTGGCCCGGTAAGGTTTGAGTGCCAACCATGGTTCCATCTCCCGGTTGATCTGTTCTATCCCTATCAAGGTCTTTTTGGGAGCTTTTTCGATCAGCAGAAAATCGGGATGGATCCCTTCCCGCCAATAGAACTCACCCTGGGGATCCGATGACATTATGATAGTCCTAGCCCAGGCCAGAGCCGTGGTCATCTTGCCCACCCCGGGAGGACCCGAAAAAAGATAAGCGTGGCTCATTCGCCCTGTGCTCAATGCCTGGCGCAGGACACCCAAGACCCGCTCCTGTCCGATTATATCTGCAAAGCAATCCATTTCCATACCCTTACATCTACCGGGGTGCCGTACCGCGGCCTGCGCCCCTCACCTACTCAGCCAGCAGCTTCTCCACCAGCAAGAGGGCCTCCTGCAACAGAAACTCAGGACTGTGAGTCGCATCCAGGCGTTTGATGCGCTCCGGTTCTTTATCCCACAGGTCCAAGTATCCTTCCCGGATCCGGATTTGAAAAGCTAGTCCTTCCTGCTCCAGCCGGTCGGGTATCTCTTCGGACCTGCGCAGCAGGGCCTCCTGGGGATCCAGGTCGAGCAGCAAGGTCAGGTCAGGTTTTAGTCCTCCGGTACACAGGCGGTTCAAGTCTTCCAGGAACCCGAGGTCCAGGCCGCGTCCGTAGCCCTGGTAAGCCACCGTGGAATCCAGGTAGCGGTCAGCGATTATGATAGTCCCCCGGTCAAGGCCGGGGCGGATAACTTCTTCCACCAGTTGGCAGCGCGCGGCTGCATACAGCATCGCTTCGGCCTTCCCTATTATACCATCATTGCGGACGTCCAAAAGCATCTCTCTAATCTTTTCCGAGATCACTGTGCCCCCAGGCTCCCTCAATCCCAAGACCTGGTGCTTCTGCGCCAAAGCATCCACCAGGCTCCTGGCCAGGGTTGACTTGCCGCTGCCGTCAATACCTTCCAGGCTTATGAATACTCCTCTTGTGTCCATAAAAGTACCCCTCTTCTCTAATCTATGATCACTATCCGCCCCAAATCAGGCTGCTCGGGGCCCTGGATATGAGCCCCGGTCTCTCGCAGGTATTGAAGGTAATCCCAGACCTCCCCGGAAATCCTCTCTCCCGGGACCAGGCAGGGTATTCCGGGCGGATAGGCGGCCACCATCTCTCCCGCCACCCGGTTACGGCATTCAGCCAGGGGCAAAGAACGTTTGGCTGCAAAAAAGGCCTGGCGTGGGCTCATAACCACCTCCCCGGCCGGCGGCACAACCGGGCTCAACCGGCACCGCTGGTTACCAGGGTAGCGCATGGCAATCTCTTCCAAAGCGTGATAGAAATGCTGCCAGTTTTCCCGCTCATGCCACAGGGAAAACATGGCCAGGATGTAATTTTCGGCTGCCATCTCCACCTGTATCCGGTATTCCCGGCGCAATAGCGCATCCAGCTGATAACCCGTCAAACTTAAACCGGGGACGCCTACCAGGACCTTCAAGGGATCGAGGCCCGTCACTCCTGGCATCTGCAGCCACTCCCCCTGCGGGCATTTGAGGCCCGGTATCGAGTCCACCCGGGGCTTGTATTCAGCGGCTAAAAGGCGAGCTCGTTCCAGGTGCTCCCTGCCGTATGTCTCCATATAGGCCCTGGCCAGGTCGATCGAAACCATCAGCGGATAGGATGGGGATGTGGTGGTGAGCAAATCATGGGCAGTCCTCAGGGCCGCATGCCGGGTAAATCCCGGGCCCAGGTTGAGACAGGCCCCCTGGGTGAACACCGGCCAGGTCTTGTGCAGTCCATATACTGACGCAGCAGCCCCCGAATCCAGGGCTGTCCCAGGATAGTCGGGATGGAAGGGGAAATGAGCGCCGTGAGCTTCGTCGACCATCAAGGGCTTCCCTCGACCTGCCGCAATGACTGCCAGGGCTTCAATATCGGCACAGGTCCCGTAATAGCTGGGACTGGTTATAAACAGGGCTTCCACTTGCGGGTTGTTTCCCCAGGCCTCTTCTACTGCCGGGGCAGTAACCGTCAGAGCCAAACCCAGCTCTTCGTCCTGGCGGCATGGGATATAAACCGGCCAGGCCCCGGAAATGACCAAGCCACCGTAGAAAGAGCGGTGGGCATTTCGGGGTATCATCACCTGGGCATTGTCGCACATAGCCAACAGGAGAGAATGGATACCTGAGCTGGCCCCATTGACCAGCATCAGGCTGGTTTCAGCTCCCACTGCCAGGGCTAACATTTCCTGGGCCTGAGCTATCACCCCCTGGGGCTGGTGCAGGTCATCCAATCCAGGAATCTCAGTCACGTCTAAGGCAGCAGCTGCCTGCCATTCCAGGCAGCCTGGCAGCCTGATGCCGCCATGACCCGGCATATGCAGGCGTAAAGGCCGGTGATCGCGGTATGCTTTTAATGCGTTATAGAGCGGTGTTACTCCAGCCATAAACCTTCCCTTTTACGTACGCGATGAGCACTTTTCCCTATAATTCTATATTAAAATCTCGACATACAGAAATTTTTCCACAGCCGTTTCCGATGGTTCAATTCCACCAACCTGTCCCTCTCCCGGCATAGGGGGAATATTATATACTCTAGACAGGGGGGATAGTATGTTAGCCAAAATCGCAGCCGAGATTGCGGCAGCCGGAGGCCGGGCTTATTATGTGGGCGGCTATGTCCGTGACCACTTGATGGGGCGTCCGCATGGCCAGGAAGAGGATGTGGACGTTGAGGTCATAGGCCTGGACCCCCAAACCCTGCAATCCATTTTATCCCGCTACGGGGATACCCGCCTGGTAGGCAAGTCATTTCCGGTAATGCTCATCAAGAACCGCCCTCGCTGGGATTTCACTGTCCCTCCGAAACCTGGTCTATCCGCGGCTGAGGCCAGTTCCCGGCGTGATTTCACTATCAACGCCATGATGATGGACATTTTGAGCGGTGAAATCATAGACCACTTTAACGGCCAAGCCGATCTGAGCCATGGTATCATCCGTCATACCACCCCGGGCGTGATGGCAGCAGATCCCCTGCGGGCTTACCGGGCATGTCAATTTGCGGCCCGCTTCGGTTTCGTGATCCACCCCGATACCCTGGCCCTGATCAGCCGAACTGACCTGAGTCAGGTCCAGCCGGACCGTATCTTCCAGGAGTTGCTCAAACTGCTGCTGCTATCGGCCCGCCCCTCATTGGGTTTGGCTTATATGCTGGACAGCGGCATCCTGGAGAAGGTCCATCCCCTGCTGTTTGCCCTGACCACCTGCCCCCAGGACGCCGCCCGGCATCCGGAGGGCAGCGTGTGGGAACACACCCTGCTGGTGGTCGACCGGGCTGCCGGACTGAAGAGTTCCTCCACCTATGCCGAGGCTTACATGCTGGCAGCACTGCTTCATGACCTGGGCAAACCCCAGACAACCAGCGCTGGCCCCAGGGGCTTGACCACATACGGGCATGATCAGAAGGGAGCGCTTCTGGCCTTTGATTTCCTGCACGGCTTGACCAGGCATCGCCGGCTGATTGAAGCCGTTACCAGCCTGGTCAGAGAGCACATGCAGCCGGTGCTGCTGTATAAACAGAGGGATCATGTGGGCGACAAGTCCCTGGTAAAATTGCTGGAGCGGGTGGACCTGCGGGAGTTGCTCCTCCTGGCCGAAGCCGACTTGCTGGGACGGGGCCAGGAAAGCGATTTTCGGGTTATCAGGCAATGGTTGGAAGCCAGGCTAGCCCGGCTGGGGCTGAAACCTGGCCAGCGCCTCGCGCCCCTGGTCATGGGCCGCGACCTGTTGGCGGCGGGGATTGCTCCGGGGCCAGCCTACTCCTCCCTGCTGGAAAAAGCCCTCGACCTGCAACTGGCTGGGAAGAGCAAGACCGAAATACTGGAAGCTCTGCTGAAGACATGAATTCGCCTCCCAGCCGGAGGGCCCGATTATGATTGCATTAGTATATTTTTATGATATCATTTAGATATAATATATTGAGGAGGTAGAAATATTGTGAAAGAATACCCGGTATGGAAGTTGAACGGATTTGCCGCACTGGGCCTGGCTCTGGCCCTCCTGGTATTTGCCGTCCTCTTTGCAATTCAGATCCAGATTGCAGTCTCGGTCTTGTGCCTGTTGACCGCCCTGCTCATTTTTTCCTCGCTGACTGTTGTCCAGCCCAACCAGGCTCGGGTAATCATATTTTTCGGCCGTTATGCAGGCAGCCTGCGGGAAGCGGGATTCTGGATGACTGTGCCACTTTCCATCGCCAAACACGTCTCTCTCCGGGTCAGTAATTTCAACAGCAAGACCCTGAAGGTCAACGATGTAGCCGGAAATCCGGTGGAGATTGCTGCAGTAGTCGTATTCCGGGTTGTCGATTCAGCCAAAGCCATATTTGACGTGGCCAATTACGAACAGTTCGTCGAGATCCAGAGCGAGACCGCCCTTCGCCACGTGGCTACCAAGTACCCATACGACAGCTATGGGGAGCAGGGCATCTCCCTGCGGGGCAATGCCGAGGAAGTAGCCGCGGAGTTGACCAAGGAGCTGCAGGACCGCCTGTCCCTGGCGGGGGTGGAGGTAATGGAAGCCCGTTTGACTCACCTGGCTTATGCCACCGAAATAGCCAGCGCCATGCTGCAGAGGCAGCAGGCAGCGGCCATCCTGGCAGCCCGCCAGATCATCGTAGAAGGTGCGGTGGGTATGGTGCAGATGGCTCTGCAGCGCCTGGAAGACGAAGGTGTACTGGAGCTGGACCAGGAGCGCAAAGTTGCCATGATCAACAATCTGCTGGTAGCCATCATTTCGGAGCGGGGCGCTCAGCCGATCATCAACACCAGCAGTCTTTATTGAAACACGGGTGCAAGGCAATGGCAGGCGAAAAGAAAAACTTTCCTCTTCGCATCGATCCAAAGATCTATGCAGCCTTGGAAAGATGGTCCCAGGACGAATTGCGCAGCGTTAACTCCCACATAGAATATTTATTGCGGGAGGCTTTGAAAAAAGCCGGGCGCTTGCCCCTGGACAAAAGCAGGGATCAAGAAGCAGGGCAGCCACGATAACATCAAGACACCTCTGGTTAAGGGGCTGATTCTCTCCTTCCATCGTGGGATGCCAGGAGGGACAGACCTTTTTTCGCTGCCAGGCTATATATACCTACCCAGGGGGGCAGATCAATTTTGTAAAGCTAGCTTGACATATGAGCTGCCGGGATATATTATGAAGTAAAGTTAGCTTTACACGGCAAGGAGATGCAGTTTTTTGCGGAATCGACTGCGGGAATTAAGGGAGCTCATGGGCCTGACCCAGGAGGAACTGGCTGCCAAGGTCAATGTGTCCCGCCAGACCATAATCTCCCTGGAAAGAGAAAAGTACAACCCCTCCATAATCCTGGCGTACCGATTGGCGCGGGTTTTTGCCTTGCCAATTGAAACCGTATTTATTTTCGAAAATGAGGAGGATCCCGAGCAATGACTTTCGATACCCGTATGTTCATCCAGTACATCATGTTCATCCGTTACATCGTTTTTGTGCTCATGTTCGGCATTGGTCTCTGGCAGATCCTGAGCGGCAAGGTCGGCCTGGGCAGCGCGCTGATGGCTGGCGCTATTGCCACCTTCATAGTCCAGACCCGCAAGCGCCAGCGTGTCAGGCAGTTGGAAGCCCGGGGCATTGATGTTTATGATGAACGGGCCTGGTTCATAGCCGGTAGAGCTGCTTATTTTTCCTATGTGACATTCACCCTGGCCAGTGCTTTTGTGGTGCTCATCGGTTCGCTCTGGGGTCCTCCGGTGCTGGTAAATCCCTATAATTTCCTGGGCATTTGTTTGAGCCTGCTGGTCCTGCTCAATGTTTGTTTCTATTACTATTTCAGTTGCCGGACCTGATCGCCGGCTAAGTAGGGACTCCCGTTGAATTGTAATCCCCAAACAACAAAAAGAGGGAGCAAGCCACGGCTGCTCCCTCTCGTGGTGATTTTCCTGTCCCGGCGCAAATAAATGCCTAGCGGCTCGCCTTGAGCAAGTCCCGGATCTCTGCCAGCAATACCTCTTCATTGCTGGGGGCAGGCGGCGGCGCTTCAGCCGCTTCTTTTTTGTGAACTCGGTTCAGCGCCTTGACCATCATGAAGATTACCCAGGCTATGATCAGGAAATCGACAACATTCTGCAGAAACGCTCCATATTTGACGACCGCATCGCCGATGGTAATGCTAAGACCTGAGAAATTGCGTCCCCCCATAACCAATCCCACGAGGGGCATGATTACATCCCCGACCAGCGAAGACACGATTTTCCCGAAGGCACCTCCGATGATTACCGCTACAGCCAGGTCCATAACATTGCCTTTCATTGCGAATTCTTTAAACTCCGCCCACATGCCTCATCACCCTCCTTTATATACTATTTTTATAGCTTATGTATCCAATATAACATATAGCAATCAGAGAAGGCTTAGATATTACTGCCGGATCACCCGGCTCCCCAGAGAAGAGAAAGGAGAGGTCTTGGCCTCTCCTTTGGTCACACTCTTTTCTTGTTGGGATTATCAGGGGATCAATCTGAACGGGCCGCCAGCCAATTGCCCAGTAACGGATAGACCTGTTTTACCGCAACTTTACCGAATACCAGCCCACCATGACCGATGGGAAATTCGTGATACTCTTTGTCCGCCGAGGATAGGGCATCCATTGCCGCTTTGGCTTGCAGCGGCCTGACCAAGTGGTCGTTTTCACCAGCCAAGACCAGGAGGTTTGCGGTGATGCGGCTGAGGTCGACCCGGTTGCCGCGCAGTTTTATCTCTCCCTTTATCAGCTTGTTGTCATGATAAAAATCCCTCACCCACTGGCGATAGGAGCTGCCGGGGAAATTCTGGTTGTCATCAACCCATTTGTTGAGGGCTTTCCAGTTATCGATCGGTGCGCCCTCTTCGACCAGCTTCCATAGCCGACTATAGGTGCCGATAAAATTGTTGACCGGTTTGAGCATCTTTACCCCGATATCGATGAATTCCTTGGGAACCAGCTGGAAAGTGTCCACGATCGTGTCAACATCATTACCAAAGGTGGTATTGAGCCACCTGGTCTCAGTTCCACCGATATCGAACCTTATCGGGGCTGCCAGCAAAACCAGATTCCTGAGGGTGGGCTTAGGGAACAGGGCGGCATACATGCAGGCCATAGTGCCGCCCATGCAATAACCCACAATACTGATCTCTTCCGTCTGGGAAATCTGACACACCTTTTGTACCGCCCGGGCGATATATTTGTAGACGAAATCATTGAAGGTCAGGTTGCGGTCTTCCCATTCGAAGTTGCCCCATTCCAGCATATACACATCGAATCCATTGTCTACCAAACTCTCGATCATGCTCATGCCCGGAGTCAGGTCAAGAATATAGGCTTTATTTATCAGGGCATAGGTGAACAGCACAGGGATCCGGTGCTTGATGGGCTTGTCCGAATAGTAATGATATAGTTTACTTTTATTTTTGCGCCAGACAACTTCCTTGGGGGTCTTGCCAGTTTCCGGCCATGGATCCAGGGCCAATATCTCCGCCCACTTCTGGGTGGCAGCCAACATTTTATCCAGGCTCTCTTGCATTTTTTTCCCAATATCATCTGCGGTTTGTCCTTGAAACTGTTTCTCTTCTGACAAGTTCTCCACTCCTTCTACTCACGTCGTGGGATCATTTGAGGCTGCCGTGGGGGAATGGTTGCCGCTTCGCCAGGCTGCTGCTGCCTATTTGCTGCCTTTAGGCTGAGCGGCCCGGGTTCTGGGGCGAGCTGCTTTCGGTCGAACCGCGGCAGGGGACTCTGCAGCATCTGCAACCGGCTCTGTTTCCATGGTAAGTACCCCACCCGCCTTGTCCATCGGCAGTGTTTTGTCCATTTCTACCGCCACTTTGCCCTGCATCTGAACCAGATTTTTCTGCAAG
>JAAZOA010000278.1 GCA_012798055.1 Syntrophomonadaceae bacterium
GAGCGGGGCAACTACACCGGGGCCAAAAATATGACCGGAGGGAGGATTTACTCCCACAGCCTGGAAAAAATCATGCCCGGTTTCGCTTCTGAAGCGCCGGTGGAGAGGAAGATAACCCGGGAGAAAGTCATCATGATGACCGAAGAGGGCGCGGCCGGGTTGGAATTCTCTTCAGCACGCCTGGGCGAGACAGGCAAGGACTCCTACTCCGTGCTCAGGGGGCCTTTCGATCAATGGCTGGGAGAGAAGGCCGAAGCGGCAGGAGCCAACATAATTGCCGGTATATGCGTGGAGAACCTGATCGTCAAGGATGGCAAGGTGTGCGGAGTGGTTGCTGGCGAGGATGAGATCATGGCCAAGGTGGTCATCCTGGCTGATGGCATCAACAGCCTCCTGGCCCAGAAGATAGGTTTGCGGGGCGAGTTCAAGGCCCATCACATGGGGGTGGGGGTCAAGGAATTGATCGAATTGCCCCGCAACGTCATAGAAGACCGATTCAACTGCGCAGCCGGTGAAGGCACGGCCTGCATGTTCGCCGGCAGTGTATCCGACGGCAGGATCGGGGGAGGCTTCCTCTACACCAACCGGGACAGCATTTCCCTGGGCGTCGTATGCACTTTGAGCGATCTGGTCAAAGGCCAGAAATCCCTGCCCCAGATGATGGAGGACTTCAAGAACCATCCAGCCGTAGCCCCCTGGATCAAAGGCGGGAAACTCATGGAATATTCTGGGCATTTGGTCCCCGAGGGCGGACTGGAAATGATGCCCAAGGTGGCGGGCAAGGGGGTATTGGTGGTAGGCGACGGAGCCGGCTTATGCATAAACCTGGGCTACGCCATCCGCGGTATGGATTTCGCCGTGGCTTCCGCCGAATGTGCGGCCCGGGCAGTGATAGCTGCCAGTCAAAACGGGGACTTCAGTGAAGCATCCCTGCAGAGCTACAAAAAATACCTGGAGGAGAGCTTCGTCTTACAGGATATGAAACTCTACCACAAATTCCCGCACTTCCTGGAGACGACCCCCCGGATGTTCAAGGATTATCCCCAAATGGCCATCGACATGATGACGGAAATGTTCGTAATGGATGGCAAACCGTCCAAACCCCTGCTGAAAAAAATGATGCCCCATATCAGCAAGGTTGGCCTGTGGACCCTGTTCAAAGATGGATGGAAGGGGATGAAATCGATATGAGCGACACCGGGAAAGTGAACGTGGACGCGAAACTGGCGGTAGACAAGTTCTTCGTGGATGAAGAGAACGCCCACATCATCCTGAAGACCGAGGGGATGGACATGGCTGAGTTCCATAAATTGGAGCTGGCCTGCCCGGCTGGACTGTATAAAGTGGATGCCAGGGGGAGCATTAAATTCGATTACGCCGGCTGCCTGGAATGCGGGACATGCCGTATCCTTTGCGGGGCGACCATCCTGGAGAAATGGGAATTCCCGCGGGGAACCTTCGGGATAGAATACCGCTATGGCTAAAAAGCATTCCGTAAACCACCCGGAGGTGGAAAACAAAGGGATTAGTCAGGATATCTTCGAGTTTATCGTCAGCATCCAAGACAACTCCCCCATATTTCAGACCCTGGGCTTCAAGTTTTCCTATCTGGGGGAAGGACTGGCAGGAATATCCATGCTCCCCGCCCGGGATTATACATCTTACGCGGGCCGGGTGAACGGGGGCCTGCTGGCGGCCCTGGCCGACAATGTAATGGGCATGGCTTGTATAACCCTGGGCAACAATGTGCGCACCGTAGATTTGGCAGTACACTATTTTGCCCCGGTCTTCGAAGACATCCTCCTCACCGCCCAGGGCAATGTGATCAATGCCGGGAATAGACTGATCGTCGCTGAAGCCAGGATGTTCAACAGTGAGGGAAAACTGGCAGCCAAAAGCACCGGCACCTATTACAGGACCGACAAAATCCCCTTCGGGATGGCGGCTGAAAGTGTTTTTGGAGATGAAAAAGCTTGACCAGCCGATTGGATTGCTGAGGGATTGTGAAAAATTTGCCAAGCAAATCAACCGTCTATATGGAATTCGACCCGATTATCCGTCAAAATGGTAGCGTATGTATTGTTACAAACGAATTATAGACTATCCTCCTTTTAAATAAGCCCCGCTGCAGAGGCGGGGAACTTTTTTGTAATGAATAGTAAAGGAGAGCCAGAGAGCGAAAGGTGGAGAATCCATGTTGTTCAAAGTCATGGTGGTTGCCAAGACAGGCGCGGTAACCAAGCATATGAGCCCCTCCGGGAGCCTGGTGACCAGAAATACTCAAATCCCTCCGGGGACCATTCTTGAAGTATACGGCTATGCCAACAGTGAAGAAACCAGGTTCGTAGTATGGAATGATAACATGTCCGCCTCGTTTTTTACCGTTTCCATCGCCGATTGCAGGCCTGCTTATTAAACGGAAAAAATCTGCGGAAAGCTTGCCTATTGGAAACTACATTAGTTATAATAAAGCTTACAACGTATCTATGGATAGAATCCTCAACTGAATAGACCACGGAGAACTCTTGATAATGGCAAACTCGCCGAAAGGCGGGGACGCAAAGCCACGGGTCTAAGACCAAAAGGTTATGACAGCCGGGTTGCCTGGAGCAGATTCTGTTTATCCAACCTGCTAGGCAACATGTCGGAGCGGGTTTTTTATTGGGCGGAATAAGCCAGCCGATAGAGACCTGATCCGGCAGTGATCAATCAACTCACCGCAAGGAAGTTGGCGCACAGGAGAAGGAAGAGAGGAGTGGGTTCGATGACTTTCAGGAAGTGGTATGAAGAAGTAAAAGAGCGGTCTTTTGCAGAGTTGACTCCCCGGGAAAAGAATTCTTTGGAGAGCGAATTTTTGGACTACCTGAAAAGGCATGTGCAGGGTGATCCTGCAGCCGCATCTTACCAGCAGGTTGCCGTACCTCATGGCCCTTCGGTTGCCTGAGTACAGGCCGGCAGCCGAGAATAGAGACAAAGTTGCGCACTCGAAATCGCCTGGGAAGGGTCGCTGTAATTCGGTCCACCCTGGGTAGCCAATAGCTGAAGGAGCGGTTGCTATGCTGAGCAGAACCATTGGGGAGATCAAGGTAGGCGATTGGGCCGGTATTACCGAAGTCGTGACCGAATACGATGGTTATGGATCCCGCAGTGACCGGGGAAACTCCGGCAAAATAGAGCTGGGCCTTTCTTGTGCGGGCGTCACCGGCACAGCATCGCCCAGGCGCATGGCTCCCGGCACCTTGATGTCCAGCTTCATCTATAATGCCCTGGGGACTCATTTACTGGGGCCGGGCAGTCAACAGGTCCACCAGACATGCTATCCCCTGAGACCGGTCTACATAGGGGACAAGATCACCACCACAGTCGAAGTCGTACATAAGGATGAGGTCAAAAATATGGTTTGGCTGCGCACGGTCTGCACAAATCAGGGCGGAAAACTGGTAGCCAGGGGAAGAGCGGTCTTGTTGCTGCCGGGGCATAAAACCGCAACCGCTTAGGGCACTAACTCGTGAACGAAAATAACGGCAAACCAGTCGAAAGGCGGGGACGCAAAGCTGCGGGTCTAAGGCCGCATGGTTATGACAGCCGGGTTCAAGGGAGCAATATGCTCGTATCTCCGCCTGCCTGGCCAACCGGCCAAGCAGGTTTTGACTTTTTGCACTTTGAACCGGGCGGGAGAGTCGGATAATAACAAGGTAAAGGAGCATCATAAAGGTATGGAACAAGCGAAACTGGTACGGAAAGTCATCTGCTGGACAGCCGTGGTGCTGGTGGGGGCGGTAGTCTTCGCCTCCTGCCCCTGGCGGGTCGGCCTGATCCTGCAACCCTGGCAGGCCCGGGCAATCGCGGCCCGTGATGTGAAGATAGAAGGGCAGTACCTCAATATTGACGGCCATTCTCTGGATCTAAGCCTGAAAGCGGCGTTGTTCCTGGATGTGACCTCCCAATCCCTCATCCCCGATATCATGGTGATACCTGCGGAAAGGCGTCCCTATATAATCATACAGGCCGAGCAGCAACCTGAATTCATGCCGTCGGACACCGAATATTATTGGGCTCCCAATACCGGGACCATGTCCCCGGCCCTGGTCTGGTATGAGCAGAAACTGGTGGGATATATGTACTCGGCAGTAGAACCTGAACTATTCAAAATGCGCTATCCTCTGCTGATCGGGCAGGGCAGAGTAGACAACCGGCCAGGGGATGGGGCCAGCCAGAACGCGATCCGGGCTGGGGAAGAGATCAGCGGGGCAGTGGTAAAGCCAGGGGAAATATTTTCCTTCTACGAATATGTAGATCCCGCGGAAGACAATGGTTATGCGGAGGGATTGACTTTGTTTACTTGGGAAGAAGGCCAGGAATGGCGCCCCGCTGTAGGCGGAGGAATCTGCAAGACCTCCACCGCCCTGAATTTCGCAGTTGAGAATGCCGGACTGGAAGTAATCGAAAGGCATCATCATACGGATGCGGTTTCCTATGCAGATCTGGGCGAGGATACGGCCGTAGCCCGCAGCGGGGGCTGGGACTACCAGTTTCGCAACACCACGGATAAGAGCATTAGGATAATCGGCCAGCAAAACGGGGATGCCCTGGAGTTCCGAATCTATGCAATCCTGGACTAGAGTCGAGGCTAAAACGCTTGAACCTATTTATGTTCAGGCCTGCATCCAGTAAATGCTACAGGAGGGATCTCTCGAGATAAAGTCCTGGCCTCAAGGTTCCAGGGACTGAATATATTTTATGATCTCCACAACCAAATCGATTCTCTTGAAGGGGGTTATTAAATAGAATCCGTCTACAAAAGGATAAACCGATCTGACCATTTGGTTGGATATTTCGACCGCAAGCTTTCCGCCTTCTTCTTTGGACAGGCCTCTGTACTGTTCCACTATTTCGTCAGCGACGCTGATGCCTGATATCTCATTGTTCACGAAGCAAGCATTTTTATAGCTGACAATAGGGAGGATCCCACCCAGTATCCTGGCTGCAAGTCTCTCTCTGGCCAGGGCTATGTTTTCGACTGCCCGCCGGCTCAGGACCGGTTGGGTCAAAAACACGGCTGCCCCATTGTCTATTTTCTTTTGAGCCCGCCCAAGTTGAACCTCGAAATTTTTGGAATTGACATTGAGTGCCGCGCAGATATTGAACGGAGATGAAAAAACTGTCTCATTGAGGTTGCTGATATAATTGGCAAGGATAGCAGAGTTGAAGTCAAATATGCCCTGAATTTCCTCCCGCTGCGCTGATGGGATGGGGTCGCCGGTAACAATCAGGACATTATTGATGCCCTCAATATTTAATCCCAGGAGCAGGGCTTTAGTAGCATTGATGTTCCTGTCGCGGCAGGTTAGATGGGGAATGGGAGTGATGTCTACCTCTCTCTTGATCTTGCAGGCCATCAGGCTGCTGTCGACCCTGGCCCGGGCCAGAGGGCAATCAGCTATGGTTATGGCATCAACTCCGCTGCTTTTAAGCAGCCGGGCGCTATCCATAAAAAAAGCAATGTCGGTGTCAACCGGTGGATCCAGTTCGACCGCAATTACTTTTTCGCCCCTCTTGAGCTTTTCCACCAAAATATTGGGGCTTTCTATCCGATTTATCGATGTTTTCTCCGCTTGCACTTCATATTTTGTTTCGGAAGGTATGATATGCTGCAAACGGGCAACCATTTCTCGGATATATTCCGGAGTTGTGCCGCAGCAGCCGCCCAGTATCCTGACCCCGTGTTTGGCAATATCCAGCATCTTGGCCGCAAAGTACTCTTTGGTGTTTTCAAAGAAAGTGCGATTGTCAATGATAGTAGGATAACCTGAATTGGGCATGATAGAGACAGTTCTATTTTGAATGTCGAAAGTCTTGATGAATTCTAGTAAATGGTGGGGCCCGGAGAAACAGTTGAATCCGCCAGCATCTATTACCGATGTCTCAAACATGTTGTAGAGCAGCTTCTTGCCGGGCAAGCCGATCCTGGTAAACCCCTCCGGCGATACCGAAAACTCCACCAGAATATAGGCTTGCGGGTTTTGTTCTTTAATGTAGGCGCATAATTCAGGAAGGTATTCATCACTGCTGAAGGTTTCGAATATGAAGTGGGACGCACCTAAAGACAGAAACTCATCGACAATTTCCTGGTAACCCTCCCACAAATCCTCTTCAAATTGCCTCGCAATCGGACCGACATCTGCAAAAACCATAACCTCAGTACCCAGGGCCGATTCCTGGGCCAGCCTGTAGCCCTGACGGATGACTTCCTTAAGCACAGGCAAATCATTTTTCATGGTCACTCGATTGGCAGCGAAAGTATTGGTGCGAATCGCCTGGCAGCCAGCAGCGATGTATTCCCGGTGAATATTGAGAACTGTATTCTGGTCATGGATATTGGCCAGCTCACAAGGGCTGAGCGGATTTTTACAAATATTGGCGTAATAAGTTCCGAAAGCTCCGTCAAAAATAAAAAAGTTCTTATTATCGATCATGCATTACGCTCCTTTAATCATTGATCAATACTGGATAGAGTACAATTAAGTTCGCAAAAATAAAAAAGGAAAACCATCGGTAGCTCCGAAGAAGGTAAGTGACTAGCAAACCAAAAAGGAGTTGACAACCTATGGCTTACTCTAATTCTAGCTTGCCCTTGGAAAAAATGCTAATGCAATTCATTGCGGAAGAAGACCCAATGCTTTCCATGCTCAAGTGGCTCTGTGAGCAACTTATGGAGGCAGAGGTGACATCAAAAGTGAATGCCACC
>JAAZOA010000279.1 GCA_012798055.1 Syntrophomonadaceae bacterium
ATCCAGCGGATCGTGGCCAGCAATCACATTCATGACTATGGCATTGTCCCTTACATCCTTAGTGAAAACCCCCACCTGGTCCAGGGACGAAGCAAAGGCTATTACTCCCCAGCGGGATACCCTCCCGTAGGTGGGTTTCATCCCCACCACCCCGCAGAAGGAAGCAGGTTGGCGTATGGATCCACCCGTGTCCGTGCCCAAGCTGAAGGGCACCTCCCCAGCGGCCACCGCAGCCGCCGAGCCACCGGACGATCCGCCTGGTACCCTATCCAGGTCCCAGGGATTGCGGGTGACAAAAAAAGCCGAATTCTCGGTGGACGATCCCATGGCAAACTCGTCCATGTTCAGCTTGCCTACCAGGATGGCCTGCTCCTCCTCTAACCTCCGGGAAGCAGTGGCATCATAAGCGGGCACAAAATCCTCGAGGATTTTAGAGCCACAAGTGGTCTTGACCCCCCGGGTGCAGAAGATGTCTTTGAGGCCCATGGGAATGCCGGCCAGCCCCTGGTATTCACCCTTTCGGTCCAGCAGCCTGGCTTTGTCCCGGGCTGATTCTTCCGTCAGGGTAAGGAATGACCTGACTTTATCCTCGACGCCGGCGATGCGTTCAAATATGGAGTCCAGGATCTCCAGTGCCGATATCTCACGGCGGTTAAGCTTTTCCTGCAATTCGTGCAGGGTGAGTTCAAACAACTCCACAGCTTTTAACCCCCTTAAATTATTTTCGGGACTTTATACTGGCCTTCCTCGGCCAAAGGCGCATTGGATATGATCTCGTCTCTGGGCATGCTGGGCTTAGCCTCATCAGGCCGCATCACATTGCTGATGGGCAAAATATGGGTCAACGGCTCCACGCCTTCAGTGGGCAGCAGATTCAATTTACCCGCGTAATCCAAAATCATACTCAGCTGTGAAGCGAACTTCTCTTTCTCCGCTTCATTGAGGCTCAAGCGCGCCAAAAGAGCTACATGCTCAACTTCTTTTATGGTCAAAGCCATGTGCCTGCCTCCTTGGATATTAAACTTTCACATTCAAATATTATAACAAACCTCTACCTGCAAAACTATGGATTTCACCCCTGTACCCAGTATACAAAATCCTGTATAGTCCAGCGCAAGCCTCTAACACCCATATTTTCCCCGGTATTTACCATGGCCAGTATTGGCTCAACGCCATGAATATCGGCACCAGGAAAAGCCCGGGCAACAGGTTGGCTACTTTGATGCGCATCAAGCCCAGGGCGTTGATTCCGATCCCTACGATCAGGACTCCGCCCAGGGCCGTGATATTATCGAGCATAGGGTCGGTCAAGAGCGGTTTGATATAGCTTGCCCCCAGGGAGATGCCACCCTGGTAGATCACGAGGGGCAGGGCCGAGAACAAGACGCCTACACCCATACTGGCTGCGAAAATCATCGCAAAAATACCATCCAACATTGATTTGACCAGCAGGATATCGTAATCGTGGGTCAACCCATCCTGCAATGAACCCACGATGGCCATCGCTCCCACGCAAAACAAGAGGGTCGCGGAGACAAAACCTTTCACAAACTGGCTGTCGTCACCGCCCAGTATTTTTTCCAGTTTCCGGCCCAGGCTCTCCAAGCGGCTCTCCCATCGCTGCAGCTCCCCCCACACCGCCCCCAGAGCCAGGCATATCCCGACCATCGCCAGGTTGTCAGCCTGGAAGGCGTATTGAAATCCGATCGCCATTATGAGCATGCCCAGGCCATCCTGGATGGTGCGGCTTATATGGGCGGGAATCCCTGTGCGGAATACCAGCCCGACCGCTCCGGCCAGGATTATGGCTGCGGCATTGATTATTGTCCCTGTCAATTCCAACATCCCCCAACAATAAGGTTTAAGCCATCTCCGCTTGCGCAAAGATGGCTTGAGGCCTCATTTTATTTTAGGTTATCCCCCTGAAGCTGACAAGAGCCCATATCCGGTCTCTATTTGACCAAATCCATAAATTCGGCCTCGTTTAAGATGGTTACCCCCAGCTGCACCGCTTTATCGTACTTGCTGCCTGGTTCAGCCCCGACTACTACGTAATCGGTTTTCTTGCTCACCGATGAAGTTGGTTTGCCTCCCCGGGCTGTTATCATGGCTTCAGCCTCTGCCCGGCTCAAGCCCTGCAGGGTTCCGGTCAAGACAAAGGTCTTGCCCTGCAAAGGCCCTCCGGCTGCAACCGTTTCAGTCTCCACCATATTTACCCCGGCTGCGGCCAGGCGCTGCAACATCTCCAGATTTCTGGCTTCCGCGAAGAAATTGACCAGGCTTTCCGCCATCTTGGGGCCGATCTCTGGTATCTGGACCAGTTCCTCCACCCTGGCCCGGCAGAAATCATCGATTCGCTGCAGCTTCTCGGTCAGGATTTTGGCGGTTTTGAGTCCGATATGCCTTATTCCCAAGGCGGTAACCAGGCGGTAAAGCGACCTTTGTTTGCTGCTTTCAATGGCGTTGATCAGATTACGGGCCGATTTGTCGCCCATGCGCTCCAGTCCGGCCAGGGATTCGACCGTCAATCCATAGAGATCGGCTATATTTTTGACCAGGCCCTTCTGCACCAACTGTTCCACCAAAGCCGGTCCCAGGCCATCTATATCCATGGCGTCCCGGGAAGCAAAAAATATCAAGCTTTCCTTCAACTTGGCCGGGCAGTTAAGATTCTCACAGCGATAGGCAACCTCACCGGCAGGCCTTACCGCCTGGCTGCCGCAAGCGGGGCAGCTTTCGGGGGGAGGGATCATCTTTTCGCTGCCGGTCCTTTTTTCAACCAGCGGTTTGATTATCTCCGGGATGATGTCCCCGGCCTTGTGCACCAGCACCATATCCCCGACCCGCAGGTCCTTTTCCCGCACCAGATCAAAATTGTGCAGGCTGGCCCGGCTGACCGTTGTGCCGGCCAGCTGCACCGGCTCCAGTATGGCGGTTGGGGCGATTATGCCGGTTCGCCCCACATTGAGCTCGTAATCCAAGAAACGGGTTTTCTTTTCCTCGGCCACAAATTTATAGGCGATGGCCCAGCGCGGGCTTTTGGCGGTCTGCCCCAACACCTCCCGGGGCTTGAAGGGATTGATCTTAACCACCACCCCGTCGATTTCGTATGGGAGTTTATGGCGCTCTTCTTCAAACCTCTGGCAGTAGGCAAAGACCTCCTCCATGCTCCGGCACAGGGCTGCCTCAGGATTGACCGGGATACCCTGTTCCCTGAGAAAAGCCAG
>JAAZOA010000280.1 GCA_012798055.1 Syntrophomonadaceae bacterium
ATAAATGTTGAAGCGTCCCTGCGCAACTGCCTCGATCACCTCATCTTTTAACATCAGATTAATGGTATTGCTGGCAGGAATGATAACACCCTGGTCTCCGGTTAGTCCAGCCGTCTGACAAACATCAAAGAAACCTTCGATTTTTTCATTGACACCCCCAATGGGCTGGATTTCACCATTCTGGTTGACCGAACCGGTTACAGCTATGCCCTGGTTGAGGGGCACCTCCGCCAAGCTTGATAAAAGGGCGTAAAGTTCGGCACTGGATGCACTGTCTCCTTCTATTCCCGAATAACTCTGTTCAATGGTCACACTGGCTGAAAGCGACAACGGCCTGTCCTGGGCATATTGTGCCCCCAGGTAGCCGTTCAAGGTCAAAACCCCTTTATTGTATATGTTCCCGCTAAGGTGCACCTCCCGTTCTATATTGACGATGCCCTTTTCCCCCATGAAAGTCTTGGCGGTGATCCGCATAGGTTTGCCGAACTGATGGTCCCCGACCTGATAGACCGACAAGCCGTTGAGTTGACCTACTTTGGCCCCCGAAACATCTATCATTATGGTCCCTTGTTCGATCAGTTCCTGCATCTTTTCATCCAACATGGCGGCCCTATATTCCTTTTCCGCGATCGCTTTTCTGACATGTTCACGGGTCACCAACCCTTCCTTGTCAAGGCCCGCCCAGGAGTTGGCCTCATAAACGATCTCCACCAGGCGGTTAAAAAGGGTAGTGAGTTTAGTCTGATCATCAGCCATCCTGCTGCCGTAGTCGACGACCTCGGCTACCGCCGCTGGGGCGAAATGGCGCAGTTTCTTGTTGGAACATACGGAGCTGATAAAGCGGGCATATTCCCGCACATGCTGGGGGGTGCGCTCCATCTCCACATCGAAATCAGCCCGTATCTTGAAGAGTTTTTGGAATTCCTCGTCATAGGCGAAGAGCTGGTAATAGATGAAAGGATCCCCTATCAGTATCAGTTTGAGTTCGACGGGTATCGCTTCCGGCTGCAGTGTTTCCGCATTACCCCAACCGAAGGTCTTACTCATGCTCTCCACAACTATCTCTTTGTTTTTCAACACCCGTTTAAGTTTGTCCCAGACAATAAAGTTTTTGATGATGTCGAAGACATTGAGTACCAGGTATCCTCCGTTAGCCCTGTGAATCGAGCCGGCCTGGATTCTTGAGAAGTCAGTGGTCAAAACCCCGAATTCGCTTTCAAACTCTATCTGCCCGAAGAGATTGGAGAATGTGGGGTTGGTCTCATAAACCACCGGGGCGTTTTTTAACTTGGAATTGTCGACCACCAGGTTGACCTGATATTTCCTGACCAGGGCCCGGCGGTCCAAACGCCTCAAGAGATTGACCGGCGAATCCTCTTCCATCGATTTGAGCATGTCGAGATTGCCTAGCACATCCTGGTGCAAATCATGCAAATAGGCGACTATTTCCGGAAGGCCGGCATATTTTTCGAACAAGGGATTGAAGTCAGGCACAGCTACCATCCGGGCAGTCTCTATTTCCAGAGATTTTATCTTCTCGCGGGCTTTCTTCTCCAATTCCTTATAACGACGAAAAGCCTCATTAATCTTTTCCTGTACTTCGGCACTTTTCTTCATTAGTTCC
>JAAZOA010000023.1 GCA_012798055.1 Syntrophomonadaceae bacterium
ATCGATGATGTGTGTGGCTTGCAAGGTCAAGTGGAAGGAGATATACGCAATCGCCAAACAGCATAAGGTGCGATTGATTTTGGCGGCCAGCAATCCCTATGAGGCCACTGATTTCAAAATGGGATTTCAAGGCATAAAACCCCATGACAAGCATATATACATAAGGCGTATCATTACCGGGTTGAAAGAGATATTTAAGAATCCCAGATATTTGAATAAGTACACCTTAATGACGACCGTGCTTGCTTTTGTTTTCATTGACACAAAATCGCCCGCTTCACGTTTTTTGTACCCAAAACAGAAGAAAGCTGACATTTTTTACTATACCGATTGGGACGAAAAGACTGTGGTCAATACAATAACCAAGTATGGGTGGGAAAAACCTGCTGACGAAAAGGGTAGCTGGAGATTTGATTGAGCGGTCGGAAAAGTCAAGGATTATATTTACTTCACCAATTATGGATTTACGGAAAAAGACGATCTGTACAGCAAATTGATCAGAGACCGTAAAATGTCCAGAGAAGAAGCAATGGGGAGGATAAAGCGTGAAAATGTGGTAGATGTCGATTGTGTTAGGCACTGTATGGGTGTCTGCGGCGTTAGTATGGAGGATTTACCCTCAATCTGAACAATGATCTCAAGCTGAAGCTGCTGATCCTGGTAGTTAAAGTAAACTGGGGCCATCTTCCTTTTGCTGCCCTTGACGGTACACCCTGTGGCCATGAGAATCAGAACCCAGTGAAATGCGATCTGTCATTCGATCCCCATTTCTATTGCATGTCTAATCTGTCCGAGTTCCTCTGGCTTTATACCTGCCAGCGAGTTGCCCGCAAAGCTCTGAATGATTTTTACTCCTTCAATATCGATTGCCACCCGGCCCTCTGATGCCAAGATGAGGCCGGGCTCCCGGAGTTCACCTTCTGACGGGCCGCCATTGATGAAGCACCTGCGGGCATCCATTATCACCAGATCGGGTCTGTAGACGGCATTCATCTCGGCTACATATTCTGCGACTTTTTGGCTCATGTGCATTCTGATCCGTTCACCGGGTTTCATGAAGCCCACGACCAGCTTCAAGGCGCCGGTATATTGGGCGATGAGATGGGTCTTGCAGCAGGGCAGCAGGATGATTTTGTCCACCTGGTCCAATAAGGATGGCACCGCTACCTTTTTCAAATACCTGGCGCCCGGAATGGTCTTTGTCACCCATTCATGATCATCAAAAACGTATATCTCCGGGGCTGGGTATGATTTCTCCAGATCATAGACGCAAGTTCTACATAGAATCTTCTTGGTAAAGAGGGCATGATCTGCGAGGGACAGCGTCGAGCTCTCCCCGACAATTACCCGGCTGGCTTGAGCTTCAAAGCACAACTGCACCGAGGCTTGCAGAAAATCCAGGGCGGTGGAAGCTGGCGGAGCATCGGCGGTGTTGTAGTTAGGTTTCAGTAAAACCGTGTCACCAGGGCGGATGAATTTGTCCAAACCACCTAACTCTAATACCAGTCGCTTGACAGAAGATTTTATATCCACTTCGGCTTTATGGATGAATACCCTCCGCATAATAAGCATCCCCTCCCTTTGAAAAAGGTTGTATTCGCTGCTTAATTTTATACTAGCAAATCCTTCCGGGCTGGCCAACCAAGCAAATGTAGGGCTGCTGCCCTGTCAATAGGTTTTGAGAGATGGTTGTGCCGATCCCTGCTCACACAGGAATTTAATAGTTTTCAGTAGAAAAAATAATTATTAACAGTTAAAATTGTAACTAAATTGGGATACAAGGATTGCAGGGCAGCAAGCCCTTGCCGACAAAGGCAAAACTGGCGAAAGCCAGCGACGCAAAACTTAGGGTCTAAGGGCCGTGATGCCTATGATAGCCTGGTTGCCGAAGAAGTGGTTTTATGCACCTGCTGGTCAGAAAGACTGGAGCAGGTGTTTTGTTTGTCCCGATGTATTGGACAGCTATCACCAATAGAGGTATCGGTTTTTGATGCATGTTGTTGTTCCGTTCTCATATCTGGAGGCGGATGGTCAGGCGTTGATGGGACACGCTAGTTAGACCGGAAAATACATAGCTAGGGGAAGGTGGAATAATGTCCAAATTGCTGAATGAGAAAAAGTGTAGTTGCTTAAGCTTGGCTGTTACCCTGCTGGTCATCGTCTTTTATGCCTTTGCCCCGGTCACTGCCGCCTATTCGAGTGACGACATCGGTACTGGACAAAGCCAGTCTGGAGGGCACAATATTGGGCAAGACCCTACAGGCGATTTAAATAATGGCAACAACGGCCAGAGTCAAGTTAACAATGACAGGAACGGTGAATATAACGGTAATGGGAGTATTCATTCAGGGAATGGGGCAGGAGACTGCGACACCGATACCGATACAGATACCGACTGCGACACCGATACCGATACCGATACCGACTGCGACACCGATACAGATACCGATACAGATACCGATACAGATACCGATACAGATACAGATACAGATACAGATACAGATTCCGATACCGATGCCGATACAGATACCGATACCGATGCCGATGCAGATAGCGATAGCGATGATGATGTCCCAATCGGCAACCATTATGACGACGTGAGCGGCAACGATACTAAAAGCGAAGTCTTCGCATCAGGACCGACTCCTATGGCAGCTCCAATTGCCCGGCTTGTCGCCCAGCTTCCGAATCAAGTTCTGCCCGTCACTCTCCCCAAGAGCGGTGTGGGCTGCCTGACTGGTGTCCTGGGTTTACTTGTGTTAGGCGCAGGGATAGCTTGTTATAAACCGAAAAGATAGCAACCTCGACTGCCAAGGAAAGAATGGATAGCTTAACTCAGGCCACCTTTTTAGGTGGCCTGAACTTATTATGGGCCCCAACCGGTAGGATGCTTTGTGAAAAAGAAAACACAGTTCAGCCGATTAAAATTCTTGACAGTCAATTATACAGGTGGTATATTGTATACAAGCTCCAAGGAATTCCTAAGACGGAAAACCTAACGAGTCGGAAAATGGAAACCAAACATCAAGACAGATCAGAAGTACCGGTGAAGAAATTCACTATATCCAAAGGAAATCAGTGAAAAAAGTTTATAACAGCTTTACAATATGGATGTAAAATTTACCGGAGTCTGAAAAGACAAAAGGTGAAGAAAAAACGGAAATAGAGTAGAGTTGATATAGACAAGAGAGTAACTGAAAACCTGAAAGAAGAAGGTACAATGAGAAGTCAGAGATGGGAAACGGAAATTGGATGACAGGGATTAGGAAGAAGTCGATAAAGGTTCGTTGGAGCTTATTCTTTTCCAAGCCTAATTGAGGGATTTGTTGCCTGGCTGACAGATCCCTTTTCTTTTGTTTCCAACCCTGGAAGTGCGGGGCGGGTGGCGCTTTCTTCTGCCAGCAGGACTCGAAAAATTGTGGACAAGCCATCCGGATGGTTCTCATTGAGATCCAAATGGCTGTATAATCATGATACAGAGAAGGTTGCAATATCAATGACCGGGGAGGCTGGTATATGTTAAAAAAGATCATGGTAGCTTATGATGAACACCTGGGAGCGGTCAAGGCCCTTGACCTGGCTATAGAGATCGCCAAGTCGGTTGGTGGAGAAATTTACATTGTTTCTGCTTATATGACAATAGACAATCCATCCCGGCACGCTTTTCTGGAAACACTCCAGGCAGAAGCAGCTGAGAGAGTATTGCGGGAAGGGATCACAGTATATACCAAATTACAGGCGGGCGGGAAAGTATTGGGGGAAACCCTGGTCAGAAATGCTGAAGATTTACTGGTTGATCTGGTGGTAATTGGAACCCATAATCGAGGAGCCATAGGCAAGATCATGTTTGGCAGTGTTTCAGACTATGTAGTACGCAACGTTAAATGCCCGGTTTTGATAGTCAAATAGTCTAACGAACAATAGAAAGCAGGAGATCGATCCCCTGCTTTTTTTAATCGTCATTATCCTTCGAAGGTTTGTTCTCCAGCACCCATTGAAGCCGACACAGGTGGAGCCTGCAGTGCCTTTTTCAACTCTTCTTTACTCTTGGTTACATAATCATTAGCCATCAGGATAAATTGCGATATGAAACGATATTCATTGAACCATTTGGCTGATTGCAGCCTTTCCAGGTCACTAGGAGGGATCCGGTCGCTAAACATTATCTTGGGACTGGGAGCTTTCTCGAACACATATTCATTAGTCCAGTGGAGCAACAGTGTTTCTGCCTTTTCCAGGTCAAGCAGTGCATTTTTGATGGCGATGCTTAGCTGGGCATCTTTTTCCATTTCCATTAAACATACCTCCTCTTCTTCGCCCACGTTTTTCAAGGGTCATTATCAAGATTCGTTTTCAGTTTACCAGACTGGCTGAGGCTAATGGAAGACAAGGAATGCCAGGAAAAAATTCGGCATAATGTCGGGCGAGACCCTCTATTTTACCTGGGCCGGAGTGCATCAGCCGCGGTCAGAATATGGTTTAGACTTCCTGCAGCAGGAAATATTGGTTTGCATTGCCTCCATTTTAAGGTTTGAATAGATAACATAGCAATGTAAAATTAGGGGTGGGAAGTGAGTACCCCCCCAAATGTGACCGGGACTTCGTATATTATACTAGTTGATTCAATACACATATAATATACCAGCCCTAGTGGAGTATATGTTTATGGATTCAATTGCCCATCAAAGTCTGTTAGACAGCATTAAAAAGATTCAAAACGGTGATCAGAACCTATTGGAAAAACTCATAGAAGACTATCGACCTTTTATCATGAAAACCGTCGCCCAATTCTGTAAGCGCATGCTTGTCTGGGGCCATGATGATGAATTAAGTATTGGTCTGATAGCATTTGATTCTGCTGTGAATACGTATGATCCAGATAAAAAGATCCCATTCCAATCCTATTGCCGGGTGGTTATCGTCAACCGGCTCAAAGATTATGCCCGAACCCAGGTCAAATACGAGAATCTAATCCACCTGGGCGATGAGGACATAAATACATATTTTGAAGGACAGTTTGCCCACGAAGATTATGTCAATAAGGCCATCGAAGCAGAGAGACGTGAGGAAATGGAGCACCTGGAGAACCTGTTGTCCGAGTACTCGATCGGTTTCGAGGATCTGGTTGACGTATCTCCCAAACACAGGGATTCCCGGCAAACATTACTGGAGGTAGCCCGCAAACTAGCCCAGGACGAGGAACTGTGGAACATACTGAAGAGCAAGAAGCAGCTGCCATTGAACGAGTTGGAGAAGTTGTGTGGGGTCAAGCGCAAGACATTGGAAAGAGGCCGGAAATTCATTATTGCCAGTGCTGTACTCATGTATAATATCGATAAATTTGTATATCTTGGTTCGTATATTAACTTTAGCTGATGGGAGATTTGGACGAAAATGAATGGCTTGAATAACCGGGGTTTGGTGACCAAAATCCTGGTTGATAATTGCATAGTCCTAACCCCTGAAGGCACATACCATAGAATTCCTCTGCCATCACGGGACATAAGAGTCGGTGCAGAGATTTGGTACAGCCGTTCCAGGCTTTCTGCCATCCCCCACAAACCATGGCTGCTGGCTGCTTCTTTACTGCTATTCTTTTTGGGATATCCGCTCTGGAATCAAGCCATGCTTCCCCAGGCTGCAGCCTATGTATCCATGGATATGATTCCCAGCCTGGAGGTTGCAGTGGACGATCAGATGCAGGTAATAGGAGTAAGGTGTTATAATGACAACGCAACAGATCTGGTTAAAACCCTGGATTTGAAAGGTAAGGGACTCAGCGATGCCTTAACGGCTCTGATTGACCAGGCGGTTGCCCAGAATTATGTAACAGCAGGCCAGGATAATCTTATGATATCGACTGTCAGTCCCGCGGGAAAGGATAATCACTCCGTCGATGCTGACGCGTTATACCAGGTAGTGGAAAAATCCATTGCTGACCATGGCTATGGGGGCCAGGTTAAGATTTACGGCACCAGCCCGGAAATGCGAAAGGCTGCTGACGACCGGGAAATAAGCGTTGGCAAGTACCTGATCTACGAACAGTTGATCAGCTCAGGTGCGCAGGTCAGCATCGAAGAAATCAACCGTAAATCGGTTCCAGAACTGGCAAGCAACTATAATCTGGACCTCCCCCACAGTAAGACTATCAGCTTACAAGCGGCTGGTCTGAACCGGGAGCCAGGTGAATATGAGGGCGGAAGCAGCAGAATTAACGATACAAAATTTGATAGGAATACTATGTTGAGCGAAGACCGGAAGGCAAATAACGAGCGCCCCGAATCCAATGTCAGCCGCTCACTGTCAAATAGACCGACCGGAACGAGTAAAACCAATAGGAGCCTGAGTTCCATTGGGTATCAGAGGCAAGGCGCAGACGAGACGGGGATGGATGAAGGTAGGAATGTTTTGGAAATATCGAGTTCTCGTGCCGCCAGAAATGAAGAGCGCCAGTTATAGATCCATTGCAAATCGGCCATATACGGACCTGGAATTAAAGATCACCCCTGATGCAAGACTGCCTTGATTAAGGGTGATTTTTGCTTTGGTTAAGTTGATTCTTTACAAGACCAGGTGTGATTAAAATCCTCCCTATAGAAGTCTGACAGGAAGAGAATTTTTTCGGATTTGGGGGTATATTTATGTTAAGGAAATCAGCAGAAAGTGAGCCGATAGGTTCATGCAAAAAGGAACATTCAGAAAAGCAGCACACTATCTTAGGGTAGATCCGCAGTTCTTATTTAGAACATGCCTGGTTAAGTTTATGCGGCTGCCCCTGATCAGGAGAGTTGTTCCAGCTCGATTCTTTGCCGGCTTTGAGTACCGCTTGGAGATGGGTAAAAAATTGGACTTGAAAAATCCCCATACCCTAAGCGAGAAAGTGCAATGGCTGAAGCTCTATGACAGGAATCCTATCTATGTCCGCTTAATGGATAAATATGAGGTGAGACAGTACATAAGGTCAGCAGTTGGGGAACAATACCTGATTCCCCTTATTGGATTATACAATTCGGTTGATGAAATACCCTTTAACGAACTTCCCGCCCAGTATGTAATCAAATGTACACATGACAGCGGTTCGGTAATTTTTAAGAATGCTGCCAACAAAATAAGCGCCCAGGAAATAAAGACGCACCTGGCCAAAGCACTGAAAGAAAATTATTATTACCAACATCGAGAGTGGGGTTACAAGCACATAAGACCGCGCATCATCTGCGAACATCTGATCCATACCCTGGATAATAACCAGCCGCGAGATTACAAATATTTCTGTTTTGACGGTGAACCCAAATTTTTGGTCGTGGTGACCGATAGGGCAACGGGTGCTATGATGAATTTTTATGATCCGGATTGGAATATATTGCCTGTAAGACAGCATTATCCGCCGATCAATTATTTGCTGGACCGCCCCGGTAAGTTTGGTGAAATGATTGCCATCGCACGCAAGCTTTCGCAAGGTTTTAAGCATATGCGAGTAGACATGTATTTGGATGCTGAAGAAAATATCTTCGTGGGGGAACTTACTTTCTATCATTTTGCGGGTATCGTGAAATTTGAACCGGAAGAATATGATGAATATTTCGGCAGGTTTTTGAACCTGCCCATTCAGGTACAAAGATGAAACCCCAGAGTCAATCCTGGTCTTTACCGAACCCAAACATGCTCCAGAACTGGTTTATGTTATCTACGATCATTGTTTGGGTTTCGATTGCGGTGATTGCCATCTCAATATTGCTTAGAGCATCCAGGTAGCCCTTTTCATATTGGGCAAGAACAGGGTTTTGAATGTTCTGCCCATGAACACTTTTCAAAACTTCTATGGTCTTTTTCAGGCTATCCATTTCGTCTTTAGCATTCCTTTCCAGCACAATTGCGACCTCCTCCCATTTGAGCCCTGCATGTAAATCTTCACAATCCCTTTCAAAATTGCTCAATACTATAAATTTGCGTGCCCCGGATTAGTTTTCAGCCCGATATATTAATATTATACCCGCCTCAAACTGATTCAGCCATCAATGGAGCAGAAGGATCAAATCCTACATGTCACGTCTTAACATCTTCCTCCCGGTACAGGCGGTGATGAAACCGGCGGATATGGCCAGGAAATCTGCCCTGCAAAATACCTGCGTCTCTGGACAGCTCGATCAATAAATGTTTTCATATATATAATAGTACTCTTGCAAAAGGCAAACTCGTCGAAAGGCGATGACGCAAAGCTACGGGTCTAAGGCCGAATGGCTATGACCGCCGGGTTACCAAGAGCAGTGGCATAGCCATTTGATCTGCTTGGAGCCCATTATCCAAGCAGATTTTTTGTTTTTCAGTTCAAAAAACGGCGGGGCTTGAAAACCTTACCGAAAAAGGCAAACCTGGGCGAAAGCCAGGGACGCAAAGCCAAGGGTCTAAGGGCAGAGATGTCTATGATAGCCTGGTTGCCGAAAAAGATGATCAGTAACCTGCTGAGCCATAAGCTTGTGCGGGTTTTTTTATTCCATAATAGAGCCGCCATAAGAAAGGGGGGAGAAGGGTGATGGAGACCAGCCATAGGGCCGGGATAATGTGTTTCATCTTTGCCTTGGTG
>JAAZOA010000281.1 GCA_012798055.1 Syntrophomonadaceae bacterium
ATAGGCTGCGAACTCGCCTGGCCTGAATTTGCTAATATCATGAGTTATGCCCTGCCAGGGAACCCCCATTTGGCAGCATTCCCAAAATACGTGCCACTTGTGGCACATCAAATACTTGAAAAACGCCCAATATTTTGACAATCCTATTCCCCCTGCCCCTAGAGATCAGAGCTATGTCAACAAAGAAAAATACCCCCTGCTCGGGGATAAGATCAATCGATTATTCTGTCTTTAAGCTCCCTTGGCTTGCGCTGCTTGCCGCTGATGCCAGCTCAGGAATTCCTTGACCCGGAGGACCGAAGTATTTAATATCTGACTATTCCGGATTCCTGCTTTACGGGCCAGGGCTAGAGCCAGACTGTGTTCACCCACGTTGTAGCTTATGTGAGCATCACTGTTGATAGTCACTAGCACCCCGTGTTTCTTGGCCAACCGGGCGAACTTGTGACAATTGGGATAACTGTCCGGCCGGGTGATAAAAGAACTATTGTTCAGCTCTACAGCTTTGTTGTACTCCTTCGCCGCAATCATCACTGGTTCAACATCAACCGGGTACTTGGGATTGCCCGGGTGGACTATTATGTGCACATAAGGGTTCTTTATCGCCGCTATCATTGCTTCCGTGTTTTCGTCCCGGGTAATCCCGATGTAGCCGGTGGAATCATGAAAGCCAGCTAATACTATATCCAGGTAATCTGACAAGACCTTTTCCGGCATATCAATGCTGCCCTTCAGATCGAGGATATTAGCCTCAACTCCCCGCAATACCTCTACCCCATTAATAGTCCGGGGTAAGGATATGAGGTTGGTAAAATGGTACCAATGTGGAGCCCCTGGCATCTTCAGACCATGGTCGGTAATGGCCACCATTTTTAAGCCCTTGTGCGCGGCTTCTTCAACTACTTCTTTAATCGTGCTGTAGCCGTGGCCGCTGGCAGTTGTGTGGATGTGCAAATCGGCTTCGTATCTCACTCACTTTTCGACCTCCTTTCTATGCTTCTAGTGTAATCCCCGAATGTAAAACAGATATTAGCTGGGTCTTAAGAAAAGGTAATTTTTTGGTTACATTCTGTGGGCTGCTTCCCTTGCCAGCGGCGAACGCTCACATTCAATCTCCCGCAGAGCAACCTGGCAGCATATGGGGCTGCCCTTCATTTTTTCCGAACTGTAACACAGCCCATTGCTGCGGGAATCCAAAAAGGGGTGATCGATTTGGGTCGGATCACCGATCATTATTATTTTGGAATCATAGCCTGCCCGGGTAATGATCCCTTTGGCCTGGTTGGGAGTCAAATTTTGAGCTTCATCAATAATAATCCACTGTTTGGCGATCGAACGCCCTCGCAGATAGGCTACAGCCTCAACACTTATTATTTTGCGGGAATAAAGTCCTTCCACTTTGTCCTTAAGGGCTATTTCCGACTTGAAGCGCAACTTCTCGTCACTATCAACCAGGATCTCCAGATTGTCATTGACTCCCCTCATCAGTGGTCCTAATTTATCAGTTTCCGAGCCAGGGAGAAAACCCAACGTCTAATCCATGGTGATATTGGGACGACATATCAGGATTTTCCTGTACTCATGTGCGTTAAGCACCTTTTCCAGCCCTACTGCCAGAGCATAGAAAGTCTTGGCCGTACCCGCTGGTCCTCTGCATATAACCAGCGGGAAATCGGCTGCCGACCTCAATAGTGCCTCCTGGTAGAACTTCTGTCCCACATTTCGCGCGCTTACTCCGAATGGGGATTGTTTGAGATGCCGCAGAGGTTTGATACTATCTCCTTCCACGATGCCCAGAGCACTCTGACTGGGCTGACTGGAGGACCGCATCACCACAAACTGGTTAGTAATCAACTCAGGAATGATCGATTCTCCATCTTGGTAAACCCGGATTGCCTCTGCCGGCAGGTTTCCGTTGCAGAAAAAGGCATCCAGGAGTTCGGAGGTGACGAAGACATCGATTCGGCCCTGATATTGGTCTTGAAGCTCAGGGGCCAGATCATGCCTGAAGTCTTGGGTGGGTATGCGCAGAATATCTGCTTTGATACGCGTGAATACATCTTTGGTGACCAGGCAAAGCGGTTCACCTTCCTTCTGTAGAGCTAGGCACACCTGCAAAACACGGTTGTCATATTCAACTGGATTCCAGCGAGGTGGCAAGTCCTCGGTCATATGGTTCAGTTCAATCCTGAAAATTCCTCCGTTGGGCAGAACAATACCCTCGCTGAGTTGACCTTCCAATCTGAGGCGATCGATTAAGGTCCCCACTTTACGGGCATTCTCGCCATAATCACCCTTGTCGTTTCGGTAACGATTGATGTCCTCGATTACCGCCTCAGGGACGATTACCGTATTCTCTTCAAAAGATAGGATGCTTTCAGCAGCATGCAGCAAAACGCTGGAGTCTAGCACAAATGTTTTTGCCACCTGGTCTCCACCCTTCTTAAATGACCTAAACCTTTGGCTCAATGGGTAATGACAGACGTTAGGCAACCTTGTTTATATTCTGCAGGTAGGTCTTATACTTCCGTCCTATTTCAGCCCAATAATTGACCATCGGACTGTCAAACGCATCCACTTTCCAAAGATCGGTTTTCGCGGCGTCCTTGACTATCTCAATCATATGCTTTTGCGCATCTTGGGTTATTTGCACCATCTGGGCTATTGTCTTATTGCCTTCAGCGATGACCTTGTTATGATGGTCCACATAGTCCTGGGTCATTTTCTCCACTTGCTGGCTGGAAGTACAGAGATTGTTCAAGCTAATTTGCCACATATTCCAGCAGCTTGCCATAAATCCATCCACTTCGTTGATTGTTCTTTGTACATTACTGATAAATTGCTGATTCATTTTCTCTGTCATTTCTTAAACACTCCTTAATTGTTGTTAGATTTGTCCTCGACCGGACTCGTAATCTTGTCGAAACCAAGAATTAGCGTCTAGGCCTGAGCCTGCATCGCGCCCCTCTTCTCTTTCGCCAGAGGCTGAGCAGCGGCGGGGATCTCTTCTTTTTTGTTTCCGATCTTTAGAGCCAATTCGTCGGCTTTTTTACTGAGATCGTTCACAAATGTTTGACTGGTGTAATTGATCTTTTCATAAGTGTTCATCATGCTTTCCTCTACCATCATCCGGAACTGGAACTGGTTCCTGCGCATCTGATTGCTTAACTCTTCCACCATTTTGATAAATTCTTCCCGGGCAGCCTGATTCTGATCCAATTGTCTCCTAGTCAGATTCTCTAGATGCTCCTGGGTCCACGAGAGGCTGCCCAGGCTGACCAGCCACATATCCCACATTTTCTCCATCGTGTTTTCGATAATGCTGAAGTCTCTTGACAGGCTTTCTTGATTGTAATTCATAGTTCAGCCCCCTTAATATAAATAAATTCTTAGCATCACTGTTTAGCTGCTTTTACTCATTGCTCCTCAATATTTTTATTCCTTAGATATTTTGGCCATCACCTCCTTAAAGGGGATCACCTTCCAAATTAAGAAGTCTTCCAATGAAATCAAGCAATCTTATCAGCTGATAAGCTAGGCTCCGAGTGGTTTGCTGAAATAATCTTGCCACAGCTGGCAAAAAAGCCTGCGAAAGTTTTATCCCAGGTACGGGTCAAGGCGAATGCCCTCGCGTTTTGTCCCAACTGATGACATAAATCATTGTCATAAACCAGTTTAAGAACGCAGTTAACCATGGACTCGGCATCGCCTGTTCTGAAGGTTAATCCGTTATGTTGATCTCGCAATAATTCAGTTGCTCCTCCTCGGTTGGCAACTACCGATGGAAGTCCAGAAGCCATCGCCTCCAGGACTACATTGCCGAATGTTTCGGTTGCAGAGGGAAAAACAAAGATGTCGGCAGAGGCATATATTGCCTGCAGTTCTCTCCCCGATTTATATCCGCAAAAGACAACGTTGGCCATTGCCATATCCTGCAAAGCCTGGCGAGCCGGTCCATCACCAACTATCAGCAATCTGAACTTCAGGCCCGCTCTGTTCAATAATTTGACTGCTTGCATCAAGGTTTCCAGCCCTTTTTCCGGAGCTACCCTGCCCACATAGAGCAGCAATATCTGATTTTGAGGAGCAAATTTTCTATGCAAAGACTCACTGCGTTTGGCAGGCGTGAACAAGTCACAGTCGATGCCATTGCTGTTGATTCTGACGTTGCCAATCCCGTGAAGCAACAGCTCCTCCAATGTGGCTAAAGAAGGGCAGAAGTTGAGACTGCTGAAGGAATGAAACCATTGCAAATATTTCCATACTGGCTTTTGCATGAATCCCCACCGATAGTAGCCCAAATACTGCGGAAAATTGGTGTGATAGGTTGTCACCACTGGCAGATTGCGATAGCGGGCATACTTGAGCCCCGCCGCTCCAATAGATAATTGGGTAGCCAGATATATTAAGTCCGGCTGGAATTCATCCAAATCTCTTCTGATGCGGGCTTGATTAGGCCAGCTGATTTGCAGCTCGGGATAAAGCCAAAAGGTCCGCCCCTGGAAAATAGTTATATTACTGCTTTCCTGGTCAGTTGCTGGCACATATAGCCGATAGCGAATGCGATTCTTATCCATTTGCTTCAGCATCTCCTCCAGATATTTGCTCACTCCATTGATCTGTGGCAAATAGGTATCCGAAAATATAGCTATCCGCATCTTCACGCCTCCTTCTAACATCGTAGATTCAAACACTGCTCGCAGTTATTACTTGCTGTGGTATGCTAACGTGAAATCAAAAAATCCAATGACTAACCGCACAGAAAGCGGTGTAACCAATCAGACCTCCTGCGGCAACATCAGTGGGGTAATGCACACCCAGATAAACCCTGGAAAGGCCGACCAAGGTGGCCAGGATTAAGAACATGGCGCTGAGTTCAGGGACAGTATCAGCCAACACTAAAGCCTGAACAAATGCCGCATTAGTATGCCCGGAGGGTAATGAATAAGGACAAATGGTTGGTTTATGGTTGATTACCCCAATAAGACTCTTGAACGGCCGGGGACGGTGCACTGCCCGTTTTACCAGGACAACAACGCTCTGACCGCAAGCTAAGACGCAGGCCATCCTGATTCCTGCGGAATTCCACAAATCTTGGCCCGACAGTATCAGTATTAATAAGAGGGCTAGCGTGAATCCCGCCGATCCAAACTGGGTGATGGCATTCATAATCCAGTCCAGCAATTGACAGTGCAGACCTTGGTTGCATAGAGCCAGCAAGCGTACATCACTGGTTTTTAGATAGTCAGTCATACTTCTCACTCGGATCCGCCTCTCTAGTCAGGCACACCGCTGCAGCGCAGCGGTTGAGCTATGCTCGAGAACAACCATAGCAACAACTGTTGCCACATTTAAACAGTAGACCAGATCTGTTTGCAGATTTCGTCTTTCCTGCAGGTATTCGCAGTGTCGCTTGAGGATGAATTTGGGTAGATCCTCAAGGGAATGCAATTCGGCAATCTGAGATCCTCCAAGCATGTTCCCGCACAGCTTGGTAAGACCAGCCTTTTTAAACTCCTCGTGCAGCCGGCCTTCATATTTCAAATGCGATACAAGGCTGGCAAATTCGCAATAATTGTGAGCCTGGCAAAAGTAATCGCTGATGAAGTGCGTAATTATGCCCAAGCGCACCGAATCCCTTGATGTTGGATGGTAGTCCGGAGAGCATCTCACCGCTTGGCCGATCAATGCAGCAACCAAATTGAATGATTCATGTTTACAGTGAGAGATAGTCATATAATTGGGGTGGAAATCAGGTATAATACACCCATAGCGAAAGGCTTTGAAGTCAAGGTGGTTCATTGATTGGTCAGTTATTAATTGTCCTATGGTTGAGCCAATCAGCAAATGGGTCTGAGTCCACATATTTATCACCCTCGTTTTATTTTTCGATGTCAGTATAAACGGAGGATGAAAACTGACTGTCACAATCAAGTAAATTTTGCGTAACTATCTGTAAAAATAGTGTCAAGGCACTGCTGGATCTCTTCTATATGAGTCTGAGTGCTGTCTATTACCAGGAGGTATCATAGAAGGGATTCCCTTTCCTGAATGGCGTGAGGGAGGAAGCATATCTAAGAATAATTTAAAGCTGCAGTTCATTTCTGGCTGTCCTCAAACTTGTATCCCAAGCCTCGCACTGTCTTTATGTATCGAGGATTTCCACTATCCAGTTCTATCTTGGTTCGAATTCGGTTAATATGCACATCAATCACCCGGCTATTGATCTTGTCCGAATAATCCCACAGCAATTCCCATAGAACTTCGCGTTTCAACACTTTACCATTGTTTCTAAGCAGCAGTTCCAATAATTCATATTCCTTGAGGGTCAATTCCAGTCGTCTCCCCTGAAAAAATATCTCATAGTTATCTGGTTTGAGCACGAAATTACTGGTTGATATTTCGGCCTCAGTGTTTTCAGGCGTGATCCGGTTATTCATTCGTCTTAAGACTGCCTTAACCCGGACAACTAATTCCCTCACACTGAAGGGCTTGGTGATATAATCATCCGCTCCTGCTTCAAAGCCCTGAATGCGCTCAGCTTCAGCAGTGCAGGCGGTGAGCATGATCACCGGAGTATTGATATTATAGCGCCGCATGTCCCGGCATATTTGCAGTCCATCCCTGCCTGGGAGCATCAAGTCCAGAATAATCAGGTCAGGTTTTTCCTGCGCAAGCAGGTGCCAGGCTTCATTTCCTTCCTGGGCAGTTACAGTCGTAAAGCCTTCTTTTTCCAGGTTATGAGCAATCAACGTGAGCAAGTTCTCCTCATCATCAACAACTAAAATTTTAACCGTCATGCAATCCCCCTCCGAACTGTAGACATCCTGTAAAAGGAGCAATCATTCGTAGCAACAAATTCTACTCTATTCCTTGGATAGTAGACGAAGCAGGCAACGAAGGGATGTTGGTTGAAGTATGTTCTCGGTAGGACTCAAAAAATACCGATATTAACATGAGTAACGCTAGTATTACAAACGAAACGATACGTCTGGTCCGCAGCTTCACTCAGCTAACCTCCATTTTCCGAAAGTCTTTCTGTTTATATGATAACCACTGACTGTAAAATCAAAGCCACGGGTTTATTAATTAAACCTGTGGCTTTGGTAAATTTATTGTAAATGATGTTTGGCATATTGCTGTAAGACTACAATAGTCGATAATCGAATCACACGATGATAAGCTGCCTTCGAAACAATTTCTTAAAATAAGTGCTGCTTTTTAAAGCCTCATTGATTTCCAATGAGTTGCTGACCGCAGCTATGGTTTTTATGACTACAGCGTCCTTCAGTATCGAGCACTGGATATCTGCAGTATTGCTGTTCATGCTGCGATCCAAACCTTCTGCGATTCTGATCAACAATCCCAGTTTGTGGATTACAGTGACATCTTCTGGATTGAGGAGCGGCTGATAACGGTACACATCAACTTTATAGTTATCCTTATTGTGGGCTGCCGCTACATACGCAGAGAGGAGTAACTCCCGGTGGGTCAATCCCATCAGTCCACAGTTGAGAATCATATAGAATGAATGCTCATGATAATTGTAGTAACGGATATTAAGGCCACTGTGATGTAAAAACGCGGCTGTCTTGAGCACGATTTCCGTTTCTTGTCCCAGGTTATGCAGTGGCTGCAACTGCTTGAAGAGGGTTTGGCTCAAGCGGAATACATGTTCTGCATGTCTTATGTTCAGTTTATAATTATGGAGATTATTATATATTGAAAAATCAAGGGGGTTGTCCTTCTGGCGCAAATCGCCTCCCATGTGGTTGAAGACGAAACCCTCACGCAAGCCATTACCGCTCACAACCATGTTATCCAACCGGCAGTAGTTCATGATAAAAGCCAAAGTTAGTGCAGGAGCAACGATAATGTCAGCCCTGTCGCCTGCCAGGCCCTTGATTCCTTTGCGTCCTATCAGGTTGGTCCCAGTTAGCTGCTTCACTATGTGCTCAACGTCTGTCTTAGCCAAATAGTAATTGTGATTCAAATCCAGAGGATAATTCTTACGCCGCCGGTCAATCTTGCCGATATTCCTGATGCTTCCCCCTATTCCGACCAGTGTGCGAGCCGTGTTGTTTCTTAACCAGGGGACCGCATCAAAAGACTTTTGCAGGTAGTCATGCAAAGCCTGAATCTGATTGTCGCTGATCTCGTCATGAAGGCCAAAACGTCGGGTCAGATTGATGGATCCAAGCGGTATGCTTATACTGTTAACCATTTCTCCGTTTCTACTCCAGATAAACTCGGTACTTCCCCCACCCATATCCATGATCAGACAGTCATCCGTGATCATGCTCCTGACCACCCCAACATAATCAAGGTATGCTTCCTCTTCTCCACTCAATATCTGTAAAGACAATCCGGTCTCCTCCATCACCCTCTGCACAAATTGTTCTCGATTGTTGGCATTTCTAACCGCTTGTGTTCCTATAGCTATTATTTCCTGCACATTGTTGGAAGTGCACATGGCCTTGAACATTAGCAGGACTTCGATAGCCTGATCAATTTTTTCTGCTGTTATATCCCGTGTTTCCAGCATGCCTTCTTCCAACCGCACCGACTCTTTCAAGTCATTAATTATCTGAAAGTTGCCCTGATCTCCAGTTTCAAACAGCACCAACCTCATTGAATTGGACCCAATATCAATAATCCCTATGCTAGCCACCTGCATCATCCCTCCACATCTAAGTTCAATTTTACCTGTATCCAGTTTCACCTTTGTTAAGCCCGTATAAATTCCTTGTAAATATTATGTAAAATCCGGTTCCGCCAATTGAACATCGATACGAATCAAAATACAATGGATTTAGGTGACTGCCCTGTATAAAATCAACCTGGATTGACTGGAAGTGAACCATTATTGAATATGCATAAACCAGAAGTTGTAGCATCAATCGATGTCGGATCTAATTCCTTACAAATGATAATAGCAGAGATAGATGCCGCGGGAAAAGTAAGCATCCTGGAAGACTTGTGGAAGCCCACTGATATCGGCCGCGACACGTTCGCCCACAAGCGAATCTCTGTCGAATCCATCAATGAGACCACCGATACCTTGAAGGGCTTCGTAAAAATCATGAAAGACTATCATGCCCTGCGCTATCGAGCGGTCAGTACCAGTGGATTGCGTGAGGCGGACAACCGGGAATATGTGCTGGAACAGCTCCGTCTTCGGACCGGACTTTCAGTGGAGGTCATCAATAGTTCCCAGGAGAGATTATATATATACAAATCCATGCGTGACCGGCTTCCAGCCATTCAGGACTTTCGCTATCCGGGATTTCTCATCGTTAATATCCGTATGGGAGGAATGGAAGCGTCGGTGTACTATGATGGCTTCCTTAATTTCACCGAATACATCAAGGCTGGTTCGCTCCGCCTGCGGCAGGTGCTTAAGGAACTGGAAGAAATGACCCTTGATTTCCCGGCTATTATGGAAGAATATCTGGAAAGCAAGATCTACAGTCTGCAACCGCGAATCAGAGCACTTAACATGGTCAATGTGGTGGGGCTAGGCGGAGAAATCGATACCATAGCTGAACTCTGCAAACAGATGAAGATCATTAAAACCGAAAACTTTATTAGTAAGAAAGCTCTGAACCGCTTGTTTATTTTTTTGCGAGAAATGACTACCGAGCAAATAGCGTTTGAATATGACCTTCATCATAATGAGGCAGACATCATCCTTCCCTCGATTATAATTTTTCGCAAGTTTTTGGAAATGACTAAGGCAGAAGGTATACATGTTCCGGGGGTAACTCTCCGTCATGGCTTGCTGGCCGATATGGTTGATGAAAAATTCGATACATCCCGCAAACAATTGTTTAACGAAGATATCATCAGTTCCGTATGGTATTTAGGTAAAAAGCACGGTGCGGAAGCTGAGCATACGCGTCAAGTTACCGAATTGGCCTTGTCGATTTTCGATCAGAGTCAGCATATTCACCGTCTGAATTCTCGCGATCGTATGTTATTGGAGGTTGCATCCATTCTTCATGATGTTGGTCAGAGCATTGATGCCAGTGAATACGCAATGCATTCCTACAATATCATTATGGCAGCAGATATTATGGGTTTTTCAGACCGCGAGATGCAACTCATAGCCAATATTGCCCGTTATCACAGCGAGGACATCCCCCAACCTGGTCATCGTAATTATTACAATCTCATGGAGGTCGACAAGATTACGGTTTCCAAGCTCGCTGCTATGCTCAAGCTGGCTGCTGCCCTGGATATTACCTTGAAACATAAGGTCCGGCAAATTGATATTTCCCGGAGCAAACGGGAGCTCATTTTCACTATTGACACCGGCGCGGACACTTTGTTGGAGGAGTGGAGTTTTTCCCAGCACAGCGGATTTTTTGAAGAGGTTATGGGCTATCGACCACGTCTCAAGAAAAAAGGAACTGCCAATGGGTAAAAAAGCAGATTTTTTAACCAAACATTTTATCAACCGCGAACTCAGCTGGCTGGAGTTTAACCAGCGGGTCCTGGAAGAGGCCCAGGAAGCCGGCAATCCACTGTTTGAGCGGCTGAAATTTGCTGCCATTGTCAGTTCCAATCTGGATGAATTTTTTATGGTCCGGGTCGCAGCCATCCATGACCAGATTTCGGCTGGGATCAATTCTGCAGACTATTCTGGCCTCGTTCCCCAAAACAAACTGGAGCTTATTCAAGCTCGAGTTCACGCTCTGGTAGAAAATCAGTACAATTGCTATCGTTATGCTCTGCTGCCAATGCTGAAAAAAGAAAAGCTTGTGCTTGTCAAGCCTAAGGATCTCACTGCCAAGCAAAAAGATTATGTTAAGCAGTACTATGAACAGAATATTTTTCCCCTCCTCACTCCCCTTATGGTGGATGAAAACCGGCCTTTTCCTCTGTTGCATAATAAGTCCATCAATATTGGGGTATTGATGGAGAGCAGCCAAGGATTGTCATATGCAACCTTGGAGCTCCCACCCCTATTGGATCGCTTGGTTGAGATTCCTGCAGAATCTGGTAAAAGGGGCTTTATTCTGGTCGAGGAGATAGCCAACCTATATATAAAGAAACTATTTAAGGGTTACCATATTTTATCCACCGGTTTTTACCGCATAATCCGCAATGCTGATCTGGGATTAGAAGAAGATGCAGAAGACATCCTGCAGACCATCCAGCAATCATTGAAGCGACGCAAGTCAGGGTCTGTGATACGCTTGGAGGTAGACCATAATTTTGATCCCCAAATGCTTGCTATGCTCCAATCCCAGCTGGAAGTCTCCTTGAACAGCACCTATCCCGCCAATGGCCCTTTGGATCTGACCTTCCTCATGAAAATGGCAAATCTGCCTGGTTATGATCATTTGCTGTTCGAGTCATTTGAACCGCGTGCCAATCCTTTGCTGACAGAAAACCCTGACGTTTTCGGCACAATTAGCCGCCAGGATGTTTTGCTCCACCATCCCTATGACTCATTTGACGCAGTTACCAATTTTGTCTGTCAAGCTGCCAGTGATCCGCAGGTCTTGGCGATTAAGGCAACATTTTATCGATTAAGCTCCCACTCGCCTCTGGTGGAGGCATTGACTAAGGCAGCGGAAGGGGGCAAACAAGTGACTGTGATCATCGAAATAAAAGCGCGTTTCGATGAGGAGAACAATATTTCCTGGGCAGGAAGGCTGGAGAAAGCCGGCTGCAATGTAATCTATGCTCCTATGGGAATCAAGGTGCACTGCAAGATGTTATTGGTAGTCCGCCGTGAAGAGAGCGGTATTAAACGCTACGTTCATCTGTCCACGGGCAATTATAACGAAGTCACGGCTCGCTTGTACGTGGATTTGGGATATTTAACTGCCAACCCCTATTTGAGTGCAGATGCTGCTGCAGTCTTCAATATGCTGACCAGCTATTCAGAAATGGGCAAGACTTATAAAATGGCCATCAGTCCCCACAATCTTAGAAAAACCATTATCAGCCTGATTGACCAAGAGCGCGAAAATGCTCTGCAAGGTCAATCGGCCCGAATAGTAGCCAAGGTGAATTCCTTGGTCGACCTCCAGATTATTGAAGCACTATACAGAGCCTCCCAAGCTGGAGTAAGCATAGACCTAATCGTAAGGGGTATGTGCGCTCTGCGCCCTGGGATCAAGGGTGTAAGCGATAACATCCGTGTGCGCAGTATAGTCGGCCGCTTCCTGGAACACAGCCGCGTACTGCTTGTTCACAATAGCGGCAAAGAACAGATATATATTTCCAGTGCAGACTGGATGGAGAGGAACATGGACCGTAGAGTTGAAATCCTGTTCCCCATCGAGAGCAAAGATATTCGCAATAAAGTCAAAACCATCCTGGAAATATATCTGCAGGACACAGTCAATGCCCGAATATTAAATAGTGATGGGAGTTACAGGCCAGTGGACAAAAGGGGCAAGAAGAGTATTGATAGCCAGGCCATTTTTGCCCGCAACGATCCCCTCCGCGACTGATTTGAAGAAAGGATGAACGACATGAGCACTGAATTGGTCTTATTCAGACATGGAAAAGCTGAAAACGCTTCTTTGGATGTTGAAATTGCTGACGTTGACCGTGCCCTGACCCCCAAGGGAGTGCAGGACTTGAAAAAGTCTCTGGTTAACCTGAAAATATTCCTCAAATCGCAGCATAAAATATTGATTTGGTCCAGTCCGCTGCTGCGAGCCACTCAAACTGCAGAGCTTATTGCCAAACAACTCAAGGTCAAGAAAATTACCTCCTTTGATTTCATCAGTACCGGAGATTTTACCGCTTTTTCGGATGAACTGGGCAAGGTGGAAGATGCAGTTAGCCTTGTGGTAGTTGGACACGAGCCCTATTTGAGCGAATGGAGCCAGATTATCAGCGGTTGTCGCCTGCCTTTCAAAAAGGGGGCTGGAGCTGGATTTGAAATCATTTCAACTGCCCCTGTAACCGGGGAACTGACTTGGTTTATGCAGCCGAAAATTTTGCGCAGGATTGACCTCGATCAGATAGGAGGCAAGAAATGACAATCAAACCGTCCTGCCAGCTAGTTTTGAAGTGCGTTGATCCTCAGCATCTCGAGTGTATTGTTACGGATCCGCTTGTCCTGGCTATGAAAACTGATGCTCCATCTGGGCCAACAACCTTGTCTCTGGATTACTTCGATACATCAGATCATAGACTTTACCTTAACCAAATCACATACGAGTTGCGACAGACTGATGTCAGCACTATAGTCAGAGTCATTGACCGGTGCAAAAAGCATAGCCTGGGTGAATGCCTCCAGGAATGGGAAACTGGCTCACAACAAGCGCAACCACAACTTGAGGCTTTTCTGCCTTCCCCCCTTGGTGCTAGACTATTAGAAATTGCCGGCTCAGAAGCACTCCAGCCCATCATTAGAGCCAGGGGTCTGCGCACTTATATGGAATTATCCGCTCCCTCGGGAAGCACCGTGATGCTTTATGCCGACCGTGGTCTGTTGACTAGTGAAGATCAGTCAGAAAATATTGCGGAAATATGCCTGGACTTGGTGTCCGGGACGGTTGAGGATCTGTGGAATGTTGGCTCGATAATCGCTGGCCGTTACCCTTTGATTATCGAAACATCGACTCTATACCAACGGGGCACTACTCTGGCTGGACTTGAATCGAGTCGTAAAAAGCGCTCATATCCCAAAGTGAATCCTAAAAAGACTCTGGGACGGGAGATTCAGAGAATACTGTCCTTCTGCTTCGATGAAATAATTAAGGCACAGAAGGGATTGCTGACACAGCCACAGGATTCTGAAGCAGTGCATCAGTTAAGGGTAAAAATCCGCCAACTTCGATCTTTTCTCTATTTTATTAAGCCCCTGCTGCCAATAGATGGATATGAGAAACTCCAACATGACTTGAGTGAATGGGCTAAAATTTTTTCCAATCTGCGTGAGATTGATAGTATGCTGGAAACCTGGCAGGATCTTGCTGATTCATATCCTAGCCTAATTGACAACTCTTCCGAGCTAAAACGGATCCTGCAAACCGAAAGGCAACCACAGCTTGAACTGCTTCTAGCACCCACCCCCGAAATGATCGGTACTCAAGTGCTGTTGAATACTTGGAACTGGCTGCAGCATTCAATATTACCTGACAATCCGGAATTCAAGATTCCGGCAGCAGCCTATATTAAATTGCGGCTAAAGAAAGTTCTCAAGCGCTTCAATAAATCCGTTCAAGCTACTGACTTCAATGATTCTAGCAGCTTACATGCGCTCAGGATTCGCAGTAAAAAACTGCGCTATGTTTTGGCCCTGCTGGAACAGGTGCTTAATAAGGACCAACTCACGATATTGGCTTCTTTAAAGGAATTACAGCTTAATTTGGGCCAGGTTTGTGATGGCCCGCGCAATTTGACTATCATGGAGGAACTCCGGGCCAAGTATGGCGGCGAGGATTTTGCTTATGAAGCTGGGCTGTTCATAGGTTTTGAAACCTGCAAAAGCGGGATGCTTCTAAATGAAATAAAAGAATACAAGGTGCGGTGATCAGGAAATGTATAGTATCCTAAAATGGACTCATTGGGAAGGATGTGTGCTTGTATGGCAAATAAGATAAAAGTTCTTTTCATCTGCAATCAAAATTAGGGGCGTTCCCAGTTGGCCGAAGCCCTGCTGCGTATGCTCTACGGAGATCGCTATGAGGTATACAGCGCCGGGGTAGTGCCTTCCCAGGTAAATCCTTATGCGATAAAGGTTATGGAAGAGCTGGGGGTGGATATGTCAGGGCATCGAGCCAAGAATATTGATGAGTATAGAGATAGGGAATTTGATTATGTGGTCACGGTATGTGATGCAGCCAAAGAAACCTGCCCGTTCTTTCCCGGCCACCGAGTAATACACCACAGCTGCCCGGCGCTGCCACTACAGGCACTGATGAGGAGATATTGTTGTCTTTCGCCAAGGTAAGAGATGAGATCCGGACCTGGCTGTTACGGGAGTTTGGGCCAGTTGCTATTTTTTCGAATTCCGAGCCATTACATTGATATCCACTCGACGGCCTTCAACCATATAGATTACCATCTCGCCCAGATTGGTGGCATGATCAGCAATTCTCTCCAGGTGACCCGCGACCAGGATCAAAGAGGTTGCCTGCGGGATGTTACCCTGATCACGCATCATATATGATAAGCATTCATTAAAAACTAGACTGTATAAGTGCTCCATTTCTTTTTCCATGTCTACCAAGGTCATGGCTAGTTTTACATCGCCATTGATATAGGCTTGCATGGCCGTAACCACCATGTCCTGACCTATCTGCGCCATTTTGGGTATGTCTATCAAAGGCTTCATATATGTCTGGTCGTATAGATCGATAGCGATATTGGCGATGTCTTCTGCGTGATCGCCCATCCGCTCGATATCTACTATAATGCGCAGGGCGGTGCCGATAAAGCGAAGATCTTTGGCCATGGGCTGTTTCAGGGCAATCAGGTAGAGACACTGCTGTTCTATATCCAGTTCCATCCGATCGATGATGTCATCTTTGGCGATGACTTCCCGTGCCAACTCCATATTTTTTTCGGTCAGGGCCCGGTTGGCTTTGTATATCTGCTCCTGCAAGAGGCTCCCCATTTTAAGGATTTCCTCTCTCAATTTCTCCAACTGATTTTCCAATGAATCGGTGGCCAAATAAATTACCTCCCCAATTAATTTGCTTAAGGCGGATTATCCGAATCTCCCGGTAATATAATCTTCAGTTTTTTGGTTGGCCGGATTGATAAACAATTCTTTGGTGCGGTTGAATTCGATCAGGTGCCCATTCAAAAAAAATCCCGTATAATCAGAGACCCGGGCGGCCTGTTGCATGTTGTGGGTGACAATGACAATAGTATAATTCTTCTTTAGCTCAGCAATCAACTCTTCTAATTTGGAAGTCGAAATGGGATCCAGGGCCGAAGCTGGTTCATCCATAAGGATCACCTCCGGCCCCACCGCCAACACCCGCGCGATTACCAAGCGCTGCTGCTGCCCGCCTGACATGCGGGCCGCAGGTGAATTCAAACGGTAGCCCATTTCCTCCCATAGGTTGGCAGCCCGCAGGCTTTTCTCCACGATCTCATCCAACTGGCTCTTGTCTTTGATCCCATGGATCCTTGGACCGTAAGCAACGTTTTCATAGACTGACATTGGAAATACCGAGGGTTTTTGGAACACCATCCCTACCCTCTTTCTTAGGGAAACCACGTCCACATCTTTCTCATATATTGACACATCATCCAGGAAGACCTGACCTTTGATGGTGGTACCCTCGATCAGCTCATTGAGGCGGTTGAGGGTGCGCAGAAATGTAGACTTACCGCAGCCGCTGGGGCCGATCAGGGCCGTTACATGGTTGGCCCGAATTTCCATATTGACACCATGCAAGGCTTGGAAATCCTGGTAAAAAACCTCCAGTGCTAGACTTCTCATTTTTATAGCATCGGTTAAAGGTATCACACTCTCCATAATATATCCTCCCGTTTAACGCGCTCCTCTAGTCAACCGGCTTAGGCTCAAATTAGCCAGGTAATTGATGATGATGATTAGCACTACTATTAGAAAAGCTGTTCCGAAAGCCCGCTCAGTGGATATCCCTTCCATCGCCATAATGTATAGATGTACCGACATAGTCCTGGCCGGATCCGTTGGGTAGATAGGCATGCCCAGCGAACTTCCGGCCGTCAGTATGATGGCCGCGGTCTCACCTACGGCCCGGCCGATGGATAGGATGATCCCGGTTACAATTCCCGGTAGGGCTGAAGGCAACACTACCTTGCGGATGGTCTGCCACCGGCTGGCCCCCAACGCCAGGCTGTTCTCCCGGTATTCAATGGCTACTGCCAGAATAGCTTCCTGGGAGGTGCGGGTAATTGTGGGCAGAATCATTATCGCCATGGTCAGGCTTCCTGACAGGATTGACCAGCCCAGTCCCAGGAAT
>JAAZOA010000282.1 GCA_012798055.1 Syntrophomonadaceae bacterium
ATACTGAATAATCTCTTAGGCATGTTTTGTCCTCCTCGGTTCACCCCCACACGCGTGGGGAATACACTTGGTATTATGGGACTATTCTGGAATTCTAACTAGCGTAAGTCCTTCGAAATCCACTATCTCTCTACTGCTATCCCCCCATGTCCTTACTTCAAATCCCTGCTCATTACTGGTTTTGTGAATCATTATGCAACTCCCGTCTTTAATTTCCTTAATAGCCTTTTCCCACAGTTTTTCTCTTATTAATGCATTGATATGTCCAACATATACCCCTGCCCTCGGCTCAATCATCCAGCGACTTATTTCGCCTCGCAGTCTTTGAGGAGCTCTTTCTATTATTAGCACAACCAATTATTACACTCCATCATCGCCATAATTTTCTCCTCCATCAATAAGCCCTGATTTGTCATCCCATAACATACCAGGAGCTGCTTCATCATCATCGAATAATTGACCTTTGATCTGCGGTATATCAATGGGGACGTCAAGTACTCTATTTATATCGTCAACAATTCTACCTAATACCCTGTTTTCTTTGAAATAGTCTCTACAAGCTATCCGTGCTCGGTTTTCAACATTTGTGAGCCCCTCAGAAGCTATTTTGAATGCCAGAGGGATGGAAACCTCCGCCTTGTAGAAATCCGCAACATCATAAACAAATGACAATTGTTTACCAAAATGTATGAATCCCAAACCTGGAGATAAACCAATTGAGACTATTGCTGCATGGCACACACCATATAGACAGGAATTTGCTGATGACAGGGCTCGATTTACAGGATCAGAGTTTTTCCAGTTTTCTCTTTTATAGGACCTGCCGACCCAAGGCACCCCCGTCAATTTGCTGGCAGCAGCGTATGCTTCACGCACACGCACCCCCTCCATTCCCCGAATTTGCTGGAGGGTCATATCGTCGGATAGAATGTCATTGAATCGCAGCTGATACATTCGCCTAATGACTTTGTTCCGCAAAGCAGCTATACTGCTCAAAATGGCTTGCCGATAAAGATTGCTGGCATTTCTGGTCTCACCAGTGCCACTTGCATAAAATCGAACCGATTCCTCACCGGTCCACTGCACCAGACATCCGTTTCCCGCCAGGGCTCGTATAGCAGCATGGGTTATCGATGTTCCAGGACCAAGCATCAGAACACAAAGGGCAGCACATGGAATTGGAGTCTTTCCGTTGGCATCAAATATAGCAATTGATAAGCCATCCTGTTCAATTTTGCAGTGCTCAAGATATAGATATGAAAGAGAATCCCTAATTTTAGGCAAAGCCCTTAAATCTTTCAAGACGTTCACCTCTTTCAAAACTGGAACGCGCAACAAATAAGCAACAGACTGTTCACCTCTAATGGTGAAGGGAAACCATCAATAGCCCGTACCCGTATGCTTTGCCCGGCCCTATACCCATCTGAAAGGTATTGCTAAAAACCTCCACGTCAGTTACAGCCAAAGTCCCACGAAACCTAATGCCGGTTAATTTTATACTGTCGCCCTTGTTATTTGAGCCGACTACAGATACACTACCGGCCTCCCAGGCAGTCAAAACCGAAAAACCTCCATGTTCAGCCCGTCGTTTCAACCAAGCGATTCTCTCTTCAGAAGTTCTTAGCATGGCCCTCCTGCCATTTTTACAGTTCCCCTGTAGCCGCTCCTCTTTCAAGGGAGAACCTGTTTTTTTGCATGGACTGGCCAGTAGGTCAAAATCCAGCAACATACCCTTGTTGAAGAGCTGAACCGGGTCAGGTATTTCTTTAACCCCCAAATGATCGAAAGATTCCATTATTAACTGTCCCTTGGAAGCCCATTTGCCAATATCCGGCTCTTCAGATGACTGGATATACAGTATAATCTTAGAGCCATCCATAGGGAAAATGCGATAAAGTATGTTTCTTTCGCTTCTTGCTGTGGTTGAACATTCTGACTGGCTAAATGCAGACATGACGGTCTGATGCATGCTGTGACAATTGTTTAGATCACGCCGAGCCATGGGATGGGTCATATCCATGTAGATTTTCGAAAGATACATCATAGCACCGCCTCTTCTATGTTGTTCTTTACCGAAAAACGATTGATTCTGCGCGTGAGATAGTGTCTTGATGGCGATGGTAATAGAATGTCTCGCCTGAAAGTAAATCCAGACGGTGCATCTATCTCACATATGGCATAATGGTCACTTCTCTCACAAAACGGCGCATTTTGCAAAGCATCTTCCAAGGATAGATAATTATCTGTAAGCGCCTCAAATACAGGGCGCATAGGAACGCAGGCCTTTCTGCCCAGATAAATCGGCCACTTTGGCGCTTGCAGGGCAGATGCCAGGGTCTCCAGTTGAACCTCTGGTCCTCCCAATACAACCAGGAATGAGCCGTCACAGATATACTGGCGGATGGACACTATGGTCGATTCCTCATCCTTTCGTCCCCTGCTTCCTCCTGAGGCCGTTGCTATGGACCCAGATACTGTTTGGTAATCAGTAAATTGGCTGCCAGATCGATCAGCCCGCACACCTATGCTCAGTTCCTTTCCTAGTTGAAGGATATCCGGATGGTTTCTGGTTAAACCCAGTGAGCAGGCCAACAAACCAATAATAGCTGATTTGGTAGGCAGAGGCGAGGTATCCCTGAGGTCCCAATGAGCCCTTTCCCCCCAACTCTGCATCAGTCCCTCCAATCGCAAGAGCAATAGTAACGGATTGTTCATTTATATCGCCTCCCGCAGCATGTTACTGACAGAGTCAAACACCTCTGCTACCCTTCCTAGGGTTTGAGAAGCACTTGGAGCGGCTACCTCTTCGGTACAGAACCATAAACGCTTCTGCAACGGGATATCGAACTTATCGTCTATTCTGTCTATCTCCTTGACCAGCTTTAGGATGCTGTCATCAATCAGGTTCGATTCACGGCCTGCATAGGCAGGCTTCACAAAGGCGTTGGCGTAGCTGACCGGAATCTTCTCCTTCTTAATTTCCACGCATACAACCGAGGGTAGTTGGTGGGCAGCAAAACTGTTTTGCTTTCCAGAGGGGCTCGAGTAAGCAAAAGCCCTGATTAATGCAGGAATGGCCTTGATTACCAACTCACCCTTTGCCTCGACACCATCCAGATTGCTGAGGAGTTGGTCAACATCTAAATTGAAATAGTGGTAGTAGCAATTCGAGTTAAATTCCACATCACCTATCATCCCGGCTCCGGTTTCTTCCCCCTGGGCTAGCAGATCATCCATCGCTGTATAATAATCGAATTCCTGCTCAAGCCGATTGGTCGAGAAAGCATGCGCTACTTGCATGGCAGCCTCTACATCACGGAAGGCATCGGAAGTAATCATCCTTCCAAACAGAGCGATATCAAGTGTTATCGGTCTCAAAGCGCGCATGTCGGATTGCAGGTCTTTCGCTTTGACTTTTTCAAATGCTGCAATGGATCCAGCTTCTTTAATTGATTTGTGGACACACTCCGCAGCCGCAGCTATATCGGCCGGGGAGAAGAACATGATTTGGGCAGTTAGGTCGTCCTTGCTTTCCTTGCCTTCCTTATTGCCAAACCCGGTTATCTTTTTGCGTACAATAGCGAGGTATTCCTCGCCAATACCCCGAGCCGCTAATTCATCCACGATGAGTTTGGGTAATTTGCGCGTCCTTAGGCCCAGGTTCTCAATTCCTACCGCATCTCTAAGAATATCTGAGGTTCTGACAGTGCGCTTCTGGCACTGACTGGAGATTCGCCCTCTAGGCACCCCGCCAAACAGGCAGCTTTTGGGACTTCCGGTATCATCACGATTCAGATTTGATGGGGCATAATTTTTCAGCATATGAACCTCTATAAACATATCTATTCCTCCTTATCCCTCATAAAATAGGCACGAGCCCAATTTTTTTGTACAAAGTGATCCGGATGCTCCCAGTTCAACAGATCCTGGAGTAGTTTGGGCCAATTAACCGGGGCTCCCATTCCATCAATTTGTACTACCAACTGGCGCAACTGAAAGGAGGCGATGTAGTCGCTCTGGCCGCTGTCCAATAGCGCTTTGAACTTTTTATCAAAGCCCGCAGAAGATTTTTGGGAAGCTGCCTTTTTTAGCGACCAGCCAAAATTAGTCTCGTCCCAGTTTTTACCCCGGTCACTCTGACTCATAATCGTTTTACAACCGGCATATAGGGTGGCAGCCAAAAACCAGGTATTCTCTTTGAACCTAGGCACTCCGTATGGTAAGGCCCGATAGAATGCTGCCAGTGCACCTGGGCGGGCATCAATCAAATCATTCCCAGCACTGCGTTTTAAAGAGGCTCGCTCTCCACTGTCTAGTTTATCTATGGAATCAAAGAAGCTGATTAGACTACTTTTATAACCCTCATCCATTGCCTTGCACCTCCCTCATAGCTATTTTTTTCTTCAGCTGACCATAAAATACACCTCTTGACTTAACTGATTTTTCCAACAGCTTTGCCGTGGTACCATTTCTATCCAAAGCCTTTTCGAAAACATCTCTAGCGATGTGATTCACCTTACTGCGCCAGTTTTTGATAATGCTCTCTCTCCAATCGTCCACAGAGGTATCTGTTGTCGCAAGTCCACTCTGAAATTCACCAAATATCCCCACCTGAACCTGGTTCAAAAATAGAACTTCTGCGTACTCGATACTTCTTTCATCCATATCAGCGTTACGCAGGGCTCTTTTAATTAGATTGTTTATCTGCTCAACAAGCATCAGTTCCTCGACGAATAAGGCGGCTCGCATCTCGTCTTCGGCTATCTCTGGGGCTATGGAGAGCACATCGTAAACCCAACTAATAAGTTTGGCCTGTGAGGTCACCAATCCATATGCTTCGACCTGGAGAAAGTCATGATGCGCAGGGTTAATTTCATTCATTAAGCCAATAATGTACTGATGAACCGTGGCCGGTCGGAAAAACCTGTTTTTGGAGGGGGAAGTGGGTGAGTCAGTAC
>JAAZOA010000283.1 GCA_012798055.1 Syntrophomonadaceae bacterium
AGCAGGATGGTGAACCCTGTAACATATGCCGTTCCTGCCAGGATATCAATAACGGGAGTTTCATGGATGTGATCGAAATCGATGCCGCCTCCAACCGCGGAATCGATGAGATCCGCGATCTGCGGGAGAAGGTCCGGATCCTGCCCGCTCAGGGCAAGAAAAAAGTCTATATAATCGATGAAGTCCACATGCTCACGACCGAAGCCTTCAATGCACTCCTGAAAACCCTGGAAGAACCGCCTGAATCAGTTATCTTTATCCTGGCTACCACTGAAATCCATAAAATTCCCAGCACCATTTTGTCCCGCTGCCAGAAATACAATTTCCGGCGGCTGACCCTGGCCCAGATCAACTCCCGCCTGCAGGATGTTGCCCGGGCAGATGGAATCGAATTTGAAGAAGAAGCCTTGGCCCTGATAGCTCGCCGTGCCAATGGGGGCATGCGTGACGCCCTGGGGATGCTGGATCAATTGTATGCATATCATGAAGGGCGGATCAGCCGGGAGGATGTTCTGGAAGTCCTGGGGCTGGTCGATGACCTGTTTGTAGCCCGGCTGATGGAAGCAGTGATCGCGGACAAATCTTCTGAAATCATCACTATGCTGAGTACGGCGCTTAACCAAGGCAAAGAGGCTGCCCAGCTGGCCAGGGAGACCGCCTTGTATCTGCGGGATATGCTGTTGTTCAAGAGTGTAGGTGAGCAGGCTGAGATGGTGATGGCCGGGGAGCAGAGCCTGCCACTGCTGAAACAGCAGAGCAATAGCCTGACCAAAGAGCAGATCCTGCAGTCCCTGCGCACGGTTATGGATACCGGCGAGCGGCTTCGCTTCAGTGAAGGACAAAAATTCCTCTTGGAAATGGCTTTTTTGGAGACGGCTGCGTCCCTGAACAAGATTGCGGCAGCTCCTGATAGAACGGCACCCCCGGAGATGGTCCCGCCCCAGGAAAGGCGGACTCGTTCAGGGCGAACTGAGAAGAGCCCCGCAAGCGATCGCCAGGAAGCCCGGGACATATTGTGGAATCGCCTTTTGGCAGGAGTCAAGGAGAAAAAAGTCCCCACCCATGCCCTGCTATCCCAGGGGAAATTGCTGGGGACCAAGGGTGATACCATAATCATAGCGTTTCAGAAGGGCTATAAATTCCATAAAGAGAGAATGGAAGAGAAAGCCAACCGCGAGATCGTGGATACAGTCATCAAAGAAATATTCAACCGGGATCTGGAAGTCCAGTTTATCTTTATAGAGGACAACCAGTATAATGATATTGTTGTGAAAAAAGCCATCGAGTATTTTGGCGAAGAAATAATTGACATTAAAGATTGAGGAGGACTGAACAATGAAATTCAATCCCTTGGGTGGTGGGCCCAACATGGGCCAAATCATGAAACAGGCTAAAAAGATGCAGGAGGAGATGGCCAGGGCCCAGGCCGAGCTGCATACCCGCGAATTCGAGGCATCTGCCGGTGGTGGAGCTGTAACCGTCAAGGTAACCGGCAAGCAGCAGATCGTCTCCATCGATATCAAACCAGAGGTAGTGGATCCGGAAGATATTGAGATGCTCCAGGATTTGATCATGACCGCCGTCAACGATGCGATAAAACAGTCCCAGGAAACTGTCTCCGCGGAAATGGCCAAGATCACTGGAGGCCTTAACATCCCCGGGCTCTAAGCGCGGCTCCTGATCAACCACATTATGGGAGGCCTGCCGGATGAGACTTGCCCGACCCCTTGAAAACCTTATCGATCAATTGATGAAACTGCCCACTATCGGGCCAAAAACTGCCCAGCGGCTGGGGCTGTATATCCTGAAAA
>JAAZOA010000284.1 GCA_012798055.1 Syntrophomonadaceae bacterium
CAGATAAATATTCGTCGAAAAACTTCTCTTTGACTACCTCAACCAGGGCAGTTTTTTCCTGTCCTTTGATCAAATAAGCATTATAGGTAGTCCCCTGCTCAGTAGTCATGATTATATCGAACACTTTTAGATCCGGATCCTGGACTCCTACCAGGAGTACATCCGGTTTGATCTGTACGGCCTGCATAATATCCCTCCTAGTCCCTCGGTCAATTTAGCGAATCCTACCTCAATGATAAATTTTTGTGGTATCCAAAACAAGTTAGGGGCAACAATATGGAACCCAGTGCCCTTGTCACCCCCATATTATTTAAACGCCGGCTATGTATACAGAATACAACAGCCGCGCGAATTATGCACTTCAATTCAATCCCTATTTTTAGGAATTTACAACGACCAATGCAATACAAAATATTTTCCCTGCGAGTACCAAAATCTATTGTAATCGTTATATAATTCACATAGAATTATGGTAATGTGCTAGGAGTATGTTTCTACCCTCGCCGTATTAGATATATAGCGGATTTGCAGCCATTATCAGGCAGCTCGGGGTAGTAATATAAATAGCGGATTTACCTGTTATCAAGAGAGAAAGGAGGGATATTGGAATGAATTACCAGGAGATTCTAGCCAAATACGCCAATGTACCAGGGGGGATGATTGAAGCTTTCCATGCGATTCAGGACGAACTGAGTTACCTGCCGGAGGAAGCTATCATCGAAGCTGCCAAGCTGTTTGGCAAACCCGTCTCCCAAGCTTACGGCGTGGCCAGTTTTTACTCCATGTTCTCAGTCAAAGCCCGCGGCAAGAACGTGATCCGTATTTGTGAAAGCGCCCCTTGCCATATAGCCGGGGCTGCTGAGGTTGTATCTGCCCTGGAGAATGAGCTGGGAATAAAGATCGGCAACAGCACCGCTGATGGCCGCTTTGCCCTGGAATTTACAGAGTGTGTGGGTCAGTGTCAGGCTACTCCCGTAATAACCGTTAATGGCAAACCTTACTTCGATGTGACTCCAGCCAAGGTAGCTGGAATAATCGCTGAATACAAATAGGCAGCCTATGCCTTGATTCGAAACAAAACCTGATTTATCAGGAAAGGAGGACATAGTAATGGCCGAGGAAATGCGCATTGTTCTGCGTAATTACGGGAAGATCGATCCACTTAAGATAGACGATTACCTGGCTGCGGGTGGGTATAAATCCCTCGAAAAAGCTCGCACGATGAGTCAGACCGATCTCATCAACGAAGTCAAAGCTTCCAACCTTAGAGGCCGCGGCGGTGCCGGATTCAATTGCGGCATGAAGTGGAATTTCGCCTATCAGGCGGCTGCCGACCAGAAGTATGTTATCTGTAACGCTGATGAGGGTGAGCCGGGCACATATAAAGACCGCCTCATCATGGAAGGGGATCCCCAGTCTCTACTTGAGGGTATGGCCATTTGCGGATATGCTATCGGCGCCAACAAAGGCTTTATCTACTGCCGCGGCGAGTATCCTTCCGTTGCCAAGATCCTTAAAGAAGCAATCGCTCAAGCCACCGCCAAGGGAGTTTTAGGCGACTTCACCATCGAAGTGCGTATGGGCGCCGGGGCCTATGTATGCGGTGAAGAAACCGCCCTAATCGAATCCATAGAGGGTAAACGGGGTGAACCCCGGATCAAACCGCCCTTCCCGCCGGTTATAGGGCTCTGGGGCAAACCCACCATTGTCAACAACGTGGAAACTTTTGCCAACATTCCAGCTATCGTGGAAAAAGGCGCTGCCTGGTATGCAGCTATCGGCACCCCATCTTATCCGGGCACCAAAATCGTAACCTTGACCGGCGATGTGGTCAACCGGACCTTCTTTGAAGTCCCGACCGATACCACCATCCGCGATGTCATCTTCCAGTTCGGCGGCGGAATCGCCGGCGGCAAGGAATTTAAAGCGGTCCAGATCGGTGGAACCTCCGGAGCATTTATCCCCGCTTCCCAACTGGATACTCCTATCGGTTTCGACGCCATGAGCGCCATCGGAGCGGCATTGGGTTCAGGTGCGATATTTGTCATGGATGCCAGCCGGGACATGGTCGACGTATGCACCCGTATCGCCAAATTCTTCGAACATGAATCCTGCGGTAAATGCGCCCCCTGCCGGGAAGGCACCATGCGCACCCATGAACTGATGGAAAAGATCAATGCTGGCAAGGGCTCATCTGCAGATATCGCACTGTTGGACAGAGTAGGCCGGGTTATGTCCTATTCTTGCCTGTGTGGTTTGGGACAGGCTGCGCCGTCCCCGGTGCTGAGCACGATCAAGCACTTCTCCGCCGACTATAACGCCAAATTGATGTAGGAAAGAGTAAAAGGAGTGAAATAAATGGTTAACGTAACTGTAGACGGAATCAAAGTTTCCGTTCCTGATAACTCCACCATCCTACAGGCAGCTGAAGCGGTCGGTATCAATGTCCCCACCCTGTGTTATCATCCTGACCAATCCGTAAAAGCTAACTGTAGGGTTTGCGTCTGCGAAGTTGAAGGCAACCGGCTGCTGCAGGCCGCCTGTTCCCAGCCCGTTTTCGAGGGCATGGTGGTTAAAACCCGCACCCCCAAAGTAATCGAAGCCCGCAAGACCATTTTGGAGATGATCCTGGCCCACCATCCCCAGGATTGTTTGAATTGTCTCCGCAATGAAAACTGCGAATTGCAGAGCCTGGCAGCAGAATATTTCATCCGCGACAATCCCTTTGAACTGAAAGTCAGGGGCTTAGCTAAAGACCTGTCAACTCCCTCTTTATTCCGGGATCCGGACAAATGTGTGCTTTGTCGGCGCTGCATTGAAGCTTGTTCCGTTATTCAGACCGTAGATGCCCTGGGCATTGAAAACCGCGGCAACCATGCCATGGTTGTACCGAGCTTGGGTAAAAACCTGAGCGACAGCCCCTGTATCATGTGTGGCCAGTGTATCCACGCCTGTCCGGTGGGAGCTATTGGTGAAGTGGAAGAGATCGACAAACTGCTGGCTGCCATCGCCGATCCTAACAAGGTAGTAGTCACCCAAATCGCTCCTGCAGTCCGCCTCGCGGTAAGTGAAGAAGTCGGCCTCTTAACCGGCGATTTACCAATGGAGGTGTTCGTAGCCGGTCTTAAACAAGTAGGTTTCGACCACGTGCTGCACACCAACTTCACCGCCGACCTGACTATTATGGAAGAAGGCAACGAATTGTTGAGCAGGCTCCAGAATGGCGGCAAACTGCCCATGTTCACCTCCTGCAGCCCCGGCTGGATAAACTTTGCCGAAACCTTCTACCCTGACCTCCTGGATAATTTGTCCACCTGCAAATCACCCCAGCAGATGTTCGGCGCGCTGGTGAAAACCTACTGGGCTGAAAAAATGAATATCCCCGCCGAAAATATATACTCGGTTTCGATCATGCCCTGCGTTGCCAAAAAATTTGAGGCTGCTCGCCCCGAAATGAATGCCAGCGGCTATCGGGATGTGGATTTGGTCTTGACCACCCGTGAAGTAGGACGCTTGTTCCGCATGAGCGGCATCGATTTCAAGAAATTGCCAGCACAGCCCTTCTCCCCCTGGATGAGCGAATACACTGGGGCGGCAGTTATCTTTGGCGCCACCGGCGGAGTTATGGAAGCCGCTCTTCGCACCGTTTATGAAGTGGTCATGGAAGAAACCCTGGGCGATTTAAATTTCACCTTCGCCCGTGGTTTTGAGGGCATCAAGGAAGCGGAAGTCGATCTCAAAGGTACTAAAGTCAAGGTGGCTATTGCCCATGGACTGGGACACGCCAGACAACTTATGGATCAGGTTAGGGCAGGCCAGTCGCCTTATCATTTCATTGAGATTATGGCCTGCCCGGGCGGCTGCATCGGCGGCGGCGGACAGCCTATCACCAAGCGCAATGCCAAGCGCCTGGAGCGTATTGAGGCCATATATGAAGAGGACCAGGCCATGGAGGCACGTAAATCGCATATCAATAAAGAAGTACAGGCCTTATATGCCGAATATCTGGAGAAACCACTGGGACATAAATCCCACGAACTGCTGCATACCCACTACCATGATAAACACAAGAAATTCCTGTAGGTTTTTATCTAGCTTAAACTAGTTGAAAAGCCTGCCCGGAATTATCGGGCAGGCTTTTTCATGCCCACAAGGGCAGAGCAGACCTTGCCAGCCCCATATGCTCTGAGCCATAATAAATAAGAGTTATGACTTGAGGAGATAGAGATGGAAAAAGTGATGGTATTCGCGCCTCACCCAGATGATGACATGATCGGCTGCGGCGGCAGCATGGCTCACCATGTCCGCCAGGGGGACCAGGTTTCCATTGTCTACATGACTTCCGGAGAAGCCGGTAGCATTGATTGCCAGCCAGGTGTACTGGCTGCCTGCCGAGAAGATGAAGCCATGCGGGCGGCCGCTGGCCTGCAAATTGAGGACCTGATTTTCCTGCGCTATCCCGATGGGGGCCTGGAATTTACACCCAAGCACCTTGATGCCCTGGTGTCCATAATCCGCACCCGGCAGCCTGACCGAATTTACCTGCCCCACTCCGGGGACTCAGTCTCGGACCACGAGGCTACCCATCGGTTGGTCATGGAAGCCATCCGCCGCGCTGCAGGACCATGGCACCCGCAATGCGGTCCTGCACCCTGGCGTGTTGCTACTATCCTTGGCTATGAGGTCTGGACTCCTTTGGGCACGATTGGCAGTGTCCAGGACATAAGCCCATATATATCACTAAAGCTGCAAGCCTTGCAGGCCCACCGCAGCCAGCTGAGATCGCTACCTTATGATCAGGCTATAGCAGGCCTGAACCGCTACCGGGGCATCATGACTGGCCAAGGAGATTACTGCGAGTGTTTTCAGCTTATCCGGGCTCGGCTATAGCTCAAGGTGTGACATGGAATCAACGCGGCTCAAGATATTGATGCTCACCCCCTACTCCAGCGTTCAGCGCGGCAATAGCCTTACGACTTCCCGCTTGCAGCATTTTCTCAGTGGCGCGGATTACCATATCGACCGGCTGTCTTTGGAAAACCGCAACTGGGAAAATGAATTAAGGGAGATCTTGTTCCGGCATAGTTATGATCTGGTACATGGCTTTCATGCCCGTTTTTTGGGGCAGGCGCTCCATCAGGCACCGGCTTTGTCTGCCATCCCCATCATCCTCACTACCACTGGAACCGATATTAACTGTGATCTATACGGCTACTACCGCAATGTGGTCATAAGTGCCCTTGAACTGTCTCGAAAAATCGTGATATTCAATGACGATTTTCGTCTGCCCCTTGAGCAAGTCAGTCCGATTTGGTCCTCTAAACTGGTCACTATACCCCAGGGCATTTTCCTGGAGACAGGACCCAAGCCAACCCGCCAGGAATTCGGTTTGGAAGAAGGAGACTGCGTTTTTCTCCTGCCCAGCGGTTTGAGGCCGATAAAAAATATCGAATTAGCAATTGACGCTCTGCAAATACTGCACCAGGCTGACCCCCGGATCCGATTGCTGATAATCGGCGCCGTTTTGGATGAGCATTACGCAGCCTGGATACTGGATAGGATCCAAGGCCGAGATTGGCCAAGATATGTGGGTGAGGTAGTTCATCAGGATATGCTGGGTCTTTTGGACCTGGGTGATGTGGTATTAAACACTTCTCATTCCGAAGGACAGCCCCAGGCTGCACTGGAGGCTATGAGTTTGGGCAAACCATGTATTTTGACGGCTGTACCTGGCAACCTGAATATCATCCAAGAAGGCCAGGAAGGTTATTATGTACGGGACAAAAATGAACTGGCCCGGGCTGCCCAAAATCTGCTGGATGATCCGGTTTTGCGCCAACAGATGGGCCAAAATGCCCGCCTTCTGGTGGAACAGAAATTCTCCCTAAACCAGGAATTGGAGGCATATAGGAAGTTGTACCTGCAGACTGCCGCTCACCCATAATTTGGCCAGCCCGTAGGTCAGGGCATATAAAAATAGGATGAGCAATACTCCTGCAGCGGCGCGGCCTGCCCCGGGATTTCCTTTGGCCTCCAGCAGTGCTGCCGCTATGCTGGCAGGAGCTTTTGACCGGTATAAGGCAACCAAACTCTCCGCATGCCGCAGGTAGAGATAGGTCCCCCAGCAACCTAGTGAGATGCCGGTGACTAATAGGTACAACAGCGACAGGGGTACATAGTACTTGGCCAAAATTTCCAAAATTTCCGAGCTGATTATGAGCTCCAAACGCGGGGCGGCAAAATAGACAAAATCCACGGCCAATCCCAGTATTAGCCAAATAAAGAGCCAGCTATAGAGTTTTCGATAAAACAACCAGGCAGGACCAAGAAGAGCAGCAGCCCAGTTCCAGTAAATTTTACGGGGCAGATTGGCCATGATCTCTTGGGCCAAGAGATATTTGTCTGCATGTTTCCCAAGATATACGGTCATCAAGGCTCTGTCCCCATCGTTCACATAGTTTCTCTTTATTGCTCCCAGATCCACCTTAAGCTTCTTCCCTCCCCGCACGTGCGATTATATTCACTGATCAATATCGTCTCCACCAGCACCCTTTAGCTCCAATTGCTCAAGATGCCATAACTGCAGATACTGGAGCTCCTTTTTGCGCCTGGTGAGCTCCTGCATTCTGGCAGGATCAGTGGTTGCTGCAATCTCTCGTTTGATTGCTTCTATTGCCAACAACGTATCCTTGATTGCCTGTTGCAGCTCGGTCCGGTCCATTGGCTCTCCTCCCCGGATATGCACAGTTTGATCTCTATTCACCCAATAGGATGGAATGAATCTCTAATCCGTAACGGCGTATCATGTCCTGCTTGGCTTGTCTATAGGCTTCATTATCACCCTTTTGGGTGGTCCGGTCGATATAGCGCCGGGCCAGTTCTTCAGAAATCACATCCAGCAGGAGTTCGGCCAGCAACAGACGGGCTCCATCCTTGAAATGCCCTTGGCCACTCACGTAGAGTCTTACGGTTGGAGCCTCGGTATTGATCAAAATAAGCCGTTCTTCCGGGCTATACTTGGCGCGCTCCAGGTCATTGTCCAAATTGCGGAGTTCATAACCAGTGAACAGATCAGTAGAGTTGTCCATAATCCAGGGCTGGGAGGGTTTCCCTGAAGGCAGCCCGTAACCTTTGCTGTGGGCATGTTCCGCGATCACAACCTCACAGACGGCTCCATATGGCCCGGCATTCACTTCAATCCTTCCCTTGGAGCCAACTTCGCTTCCCCTGAGCGTCCACTCCACCCGTCCGTCTGCGGGGATGTCTGCTGCCACCAGAGCTTCTATGACCGGTTCAATGGTGATAGTGGCTGGCAAATCGTACGTGAATGTCAGAATTTCTTGTTCCAGCAGCTGATTTCGATCAGCAATCATCGCGACGTGAAAATTTTGCTGAGCCGGGCGATGATAGAAGGGGGTGGTGAATCGCAATACCGCCGGGCGACCGGTAGGATAGGGACCAGGCCGCCCTGAACCTGGACCGGGAGGCAAAATGATACCTAATTCGGTTGCGGCAATATCGTTCATACGCTTCAGGACCTGCTCTATCATGAGATGGGTTCTTCGAGAAGTAGTGGCATGATCGATGTGGCTGAGCCGAATCTGTTCTCGCTTGATTGTGTCAGCGATCATGGCGGCTACCGCATCGGCAAAAGCTGCCACAAAAGGCTCCTTCAGGTTTAGCCCCTCTCGCTCATCACTGATTATGGGGTGCCCCCCAGCCAGCATTTCCGCCAGGCCAGGGCATTCAACCGTACCGAATAGATACTCAGTGCCCAACTGGTTCTCGAATTTGAAGAATTGGCAATCGAAAACGGCGGTACCAGAGATAACCAGCAGTCCATTGGTGCGCTCATCCCCTTTCAAAACGAGTTCAGAATCCACCGCTTTCTTCAAGGTCAAATAAAATGGGTAATTTTGCCCCTGGAACTTGAAAGCTCCTGGCTCCAGCGGCCCAATCAGGACCTCGGAGACTGGTTCCTCGAAGCGGAGGGTCAGTGCCGCCTGTTTCCGGCCAGCCTGGCCGCGGTTGGTGATCTCCACCCGGCGCCGCTGCATGATATCCCGCAGGTATATGTTATTGCTGATCGCCGCAGCCAAAGAACCGAAATAGGGAATGCTCACCATCGGATTCTCCACCACTATGGTCACCCGGCTTCCATTGCCTTTGGCACCGACTCCCAGGCGCAGATAGTCTTTGGCCTCTGCGGGCCGGTCGTGATCCCAATCGTCGAACATGTAACTGCCCCGCTCATCACGGAATAGGTCGCAGCGCGCGTATCTGCCCTGGTAGATGGATTCTATCCATCCATGTCCCAAACCGTAGACAGCTTGCTTGAGTCCCCGCCCAAAGTAACCGCGGCCCCCTGCTTCGCCGCGGGCCATCTGGCTGTGGGCTCCCCCATAAGACAGCACCGAGCGGATGCGGGCGAGAGACATTCCCTCAGCCTGATCGGCTACAGTCAGGACTGCTCCTTTTTGATGACGTTCATAGTTGATGGTGATCTTGCCGGTGACCGCCATTCCTTGCTGTTCCAAACGCGAGTAACTATCGTCACTGTTGGTGATAAGTTCCACCAGGGCTTTTTCAATGGAGG
>JAAZOA010000285.1 GCA_012798055.1 Syntrophomonadaceae bacterium
AGGACCCGGAGGGTTCTGAGGAAGCCAAGAAACTCCTGCACTTCCTGCAGGACGAATTGAAGGTCAACAAGATAAGGTTCCCGGAGACATCAGGATTCGGCATCAAGCCGGTATCGGAGGAAGGCACCAAGAGGCTGGTGCGGGCGGCTATCGACTATGCCCTGGCCAATGGGCGCAAGAGCGTTACCCTGGTCCACAAGGGCAATATCATGAAATATACCGAGGGCGCCTTCAAACAGTGGGGTTATGAAGTAGCCCAACAGGAATACGGGGACAAAACCTTCACCTGGGATGAATATGACCGGATCAAGGCCAGGGAAGGCGGAGAGGCCGCTGACAAAGCCCAGGCCCAGGCGGAAAAGGAAGGTAAATTGATCGTCAAAGACGCAATCGCTGACATTTTTCTGCAGCAGATCCTGACCCGGCCTACCGAATTCGATGTAGTAGCCACCTTGAACTTGAATGGGGATTATATTTCCGATGCCCTGGCGGCTCAGGTAGGGGGGATAGGCATCGCTCCCGGCGCCAATATCAATTACGTGACCGGGCATGCAGTATTCGAAGCTACTCATGGTACAGCTCCCAAATATGCGGGCTTGGATAAGGTCAATCCCTCCTCGGTCATATTATCCGGGGTGATGATGCTGCGCCATTTGCAATGGAATGAAGCTGCTGACCTCATCATGGCCGCCATGGAGAAGACCATAGCCAGCAAGGTTGTGACCTATGATTTCGCCCGGCTTATGGACGGGGCAACCGAGGTCAAGTGCTCCGAGTTCGCAGATGCCCTGATCCAAAACCTTTAGTATGAGCGGGATGTTTTAAGCCGAGCAAGGATCATGATATGAAAATCAAAGAACTATATAAATCGGGCCAGCCCGTGCTTTCCTTGGAAATATTCCCGCCCCAGGTCGACTACCCGCTGGAATCGATATTTGTAACCCTGGACCATCTTGTCGAACTCAATCCCTGCTTCCTCAGTGTGACCTACGGGTCAGGCAGAGGTGATCGCCCCCGGACTGCAGAGATCGCCTCGCGGATAAGGCAGCAATACGGGCTGGAAGCCTTGGCCCACCTCACCGGCGTGGGACACAGCCGGGCAGAGGTGGATGAGATCTTGGACCAACTCATCGCCGCGGGGATAGAAAACATAATGGCGTTGCGGGGCGGCCTTCCCTTAGGCGATCCGGGCTTCGACCGGGCAGAGCAGGGTTATCGTTATGCGGTGGACCTGATCAGGGACGCCAAGCGAAAATATGACTTCTGTATCGCTGCTGCGGCCTACCCCGAAGGGCACCCCGAGAGCCGCCGCTTGAGCCAGGATGTGATCCATTTGCGGCAGAAGGTAAATGCCGGCGTGGATGTGCTGATTACCCAGTTGTTTTTCGACAACCGGGTCTTCTACGATTTTATGGAAAAAGCCCAGCGGGTAGCTATCAATGTGCCGGTAGTCCCAGGCATTATGCCGGTGTTGAACGCCAATCAGATCAAACGCATCATATACCTGTGCGGAGTATCCATGCCCGCCAGCCTGCTCAAGCTGGTGGACCGGTACCAACACGACCCGGAAGCGATGGCCAAAGCAGGGGTCGAGTATGCCAGTAACCAGGTCCAGGACCTGCTCAAAAACCAGGTGCCCGGGGTACACCTTTACACTATGAACAAGTGGGCCCAGGTCAGTGAGATAATACACAATGTCAAGCTCAGGTAAACGCGGCACCGGTTCGGTCTAGGCATGGACCAGGATAGGCAATGGTAGCCAGGATATTGAGGGAGAGGAGTTGGAGTGGAATGAGGAGCAATTCATGCAGCCGATTGGGAACCGTCATAGTTTTGATTGTAGCCCTGATCTTTGTGACCGGAATCCAGCCGGTCTTCGGGGCGGTCAAGGCTATTAAGATAGTAATCGATGGCCGGGTGGCAGCTTCGGATTCGAGTCCGGTGGTGCTCGATGAGCGGACCTACGTACCGCTCAGGGTCATCAGCGAAAATCTGGGCTGCCGTGTGGAGTGGCGCAATGACACCGGCCACATCGTTATCAACCGCAACACCGCTTCTACGCCGGCCTTGCCCAAAGCCCCGGCTGGGAAATTCCCCATCATCATCGATGGCCAGGAGTTGTCCATACCCAGGGATTATGGCACCCCGTTCATCAACAGCCAGTATCGCATGATGATCCCCTTGCGGGCGGTGGGTGAAGCCCTGGATTGCCAGGTGGAATGGCTGCAGGGATCCTACACGGTGGATATAAAGTCCAAGCCCTTGTCGGCTGATCAGCAGTTGCTCAAAGATCTGGCCAGTTACAGGACCAATATCAAGCTCCTGGACGGAACTTTCCTGAACTCTTCACAGCTAGCGGCCCAAGATGCTGATAAATATAGCGGAGAACAAATGCAGGCCTTCCAGACCTATTTCGATGAACTGAAGAGGTACCCTTTGACTGTGACCCTGCCCGACTTCACCACAGCTGCCACTTCTGACTTGACCATTATGGGCAGGTCTTATCTTACTGCTGCCCAGCTCAAGGAATGGATACGCAATGAAACACCCCGCATCAAGTCGAATATGGAAGCCCAGGGAAGGAGATTCCAACCCATACCTGACCTGGCTGATCTTTATATAAAAATCGGTGCAGAATACGGGGTGAGAGGGGATATCGCCTTCTGCCAGTCTGCCAAGGAGACCGGTTATTGGCAGTTCATGGGACAAGTACAACCCTGGCAGAACAATTACTGCGGACTGTCCGCTACTGGCACCCCCATGGACGGCACGGAAGATCTGCGCGGGGCCGATCCTGGCAAAGTGAGTTTCTGGGCAGGGTTCCATGGGGCGGTATTTACCACACCGGCCGCCGGAGTGGAAGCCCACATCCAGCACCTCTACGCTTACGCCAGCAAGAATCCGCTGCCCAGCGGCAAGACCCTCTTGGACCCGCGGTTTGTCCTGGTCAATCGAGGCTGTGCGCCCACCTGGGTGGAACTCAACAGCCGTTGGGCGGTTCCGGGCAGGTCTTATGGCCAGAGCATAATCATGGACTATTGGGCTAAAGCCGTTAAGAGCCAGTAGGAAACCAATCCCAATCGGTCCGGGAAAAAGGGCAAACACAAAGCAGGCACCGAGCGGTGCCTGCTTATTAAGTTTCATGCCCCTATTTGGCTTTCAGCGCAAGGCCTTTTTTATAGAAGGGGCCGAAGGGAGCGCCAATGGGCAGGACATTGTAGCCGTACTGGGTATTAAGCACCACTGCGCCCGAAAGGTAGAAGGAACAGAGTGATATGGCCAGTTCCGAATAAGCCGCCAATTCATGCCAGGCTTCGCCGCCCCAGCCCAGGGTATTCATGAATAAGCCCAGGAAGAGCAGATCGATAAGGAAAAATATGGCAAAAAGAGCCTTGTTGGTCCCCATAGCTCCTACTGTCATGAATACGGTGAAGATGAAATAGCCCAGGAAAGCATAGCCCAGCTGATGGGTGTCAAAACCGGGGCCTTTGCCGATCAGACCTGCAGTCTGCATCCACCAGGTGGTTCCCACTGCGAACCAGAAGAAGCCATAACCGCAGAACGCGGTGGCACCGAAAGTATTGTTGTGTTTGAAATCCATTATCCCTGCCAGGAATTGAGCCGCAGCCCCCAGGAAGATTGCCCAAGGAATGATATAGGCCACGCCGCTGGTGATCCCCAGCTTCTGAGAAGATGCCACCAGGGTGACCATAGCCAGTCCCAGCAGTCCCAGCGGAGTAGGGTTAGCGACGAGTTCTTGCAGATGACCTGACACTTTGCATTCATTACCTGTTGACATGATAACCTCCTTGATAGTTGGAATGTTGCTTGCTGCGAGCAGGCAATTGATAATTACCGCCCATGATAATAGACAGCTTTCCCCCTTTCTGTGCAAATTGTTGGGCGGCAAACCTTCGTGAATTTCGACACAAGGGTTGGAAATCCTTTTTAGGCAGACAAAAAATTTGCACAGTAGGAGAAAAGTGGGCAGGATTATTCCGATAATATGTGTTTTATAGCATAGAGTCGAAAGAGAGAGTTCTGCAGATGATAGGCCAGGTCCAGCGGGGCGGGCCCGCGGTCCAGAAGGTACGATTCCCATTCTTCAGCCAGGTCGGCATAATTGGAATCGCTTTTGAGCAGACCGATAAGAGGAGCGCAGTTTGAAGCCAATAAAGAAGGCTGAAAAGAAGGGGCAGCCCCCCGGGTCAGCACGGTCTCAGCTTCCAGGTAAACACTGGCCGCCAACATGTCCAAGCGCAGTTGCAGGCGGGGGAATTGGTTCAGCATGGTTGTGTCGATCTGCAAAACCAGCCAGGCCCCAGGCCAACTGCCGGGGTCATCGATGGCCGAGTGCAGGGGCAGGGAATACAAACCCAAACCTACTTCCCCTCCTCCAGGCAGGTTTTTCTCCACATCATCCCCGCACCAATTTAGGATCGGATAACTGCCTGCGCAGTCCAACTCCAGATTAGTGGTATCGAAGGGGATTCGCCGTAACTGATGAGATCCCTGGTCCGTGTCCAGAGCTGCCAGGCAGAATTCATAAGGATAAATCACGCTGAATCGAAGGGGGGCAGGCAGCTCAGCCAGGGCGCGGACCACATACAGGCCGTCGGCAGCGGTGAAGGGGGCATCATAGACCTGGATCAGCACTGCTTGAGCCCAGGCAGGCATGGTGCCCTGCCAGTCAGGTTGTTCTTGGGCAGCGCTGATAAGGATCTGGTCTATCCCCAAACCATTTGGTGCCGAGTAATCAAAGGCGGATAAAGCCGGCTCCAAACCGGCCAGGTCGATCTGCAATTGTCGTTCCAAGATCATTCCTCCGCTGTCGGTCAGGCTGAGCACTGCCATATCCAGTCCGGAAGGGAGAACCTGGATGAGCAGGACATCGCCTGACAAAGACTGGCCCGGGCAGTGCAGATTGAATCCGGCTGCTAATGCCAATGGCCGTGGAATAATTGGAACCCGGTCAAGTCCCAGGATTTCTTCAATGACTTGCAAGACTACCCTCCGGGAGGTGAGGGACCAAATTCCCGGGACTGCCAGTGCGGCCGAGTCGATGGTTTTCCGGCTGGGCAGCAAGTATTCCCGCTGCAGGTGAGCCAGATGAGCGCTCAGGGTCTCTCTCGACCAAGCCAGGTCATTGTCCTGGCTGTCAAAGGGGCCCGGACCGGGGATCATCACCCGTATGCAAGCCTGGTCCAAATCATGCCCTGCTTCCCAGGCGACCAGGTAAGTGTATCTCTCGCCCAAATCGATAGCTACATGCATGTGTCTAGCCTTTCACCGCAACAGTTATTTC